>JBCCHR010000159.1:0-6973 GCA_039028655.1 Bacteroidota bacterium | reverse complement strand
CTCAGATTGGTGTAACTCAATTGATGCAGAAGTATGGTTTTTTTATTTTTCAAGCGTTGTGGCATGGCAAGTTGTGCATTCCATTCCCAAAAACCAATTTCCCTACCAGCTCCGGATTCTTCAATAGTTTGATTCGGATAATATGTAGATTCAACTTTCAAGAGATCAAAATCCTGGGCAAGTATATTGAAACTGACCAAGAAAAATAGGACAATGGTTTTGAACTTGAAATCACTCTCCATTTTTAAAACTTTAAATTATTGGAATTGTTCGAATACTTCTATCCCTTGTTCCATTTGAGAGTTTTACGATATAGACCAGCTTTAACAGTTACTATTAGTTGATCATCCTTTTTTCGCAGAACAGTGTCCATCCATTTTCTTTTTTTGGGAGCAAATAATTTTCCTGTCCACACTCCGTCCACTAATTTGATGTCTTTCAGCAATTGGGTTCCTATCTGTGCATTGGCATTATCGGAGGCAATTATTTTTCCTTCGTAAATACCATCTTTGGCTTCTGCAATTTCGATTCGAGTGTTGGCTTTTCCCATATTCCAAATACCATCTATGGTTTCTTGGGCATTCATGGAAAAGGTTAAAAAGAAAAGACTGACTAAGACCAATAAATTTTTCATTGTAAACTAATTTTAATATGTTAATAGACTAAGGCTCATAAACCCTTTTTTATTTCGAATGGGCTTATTCGATAATTTTCTGGTAGGTATTTTCAAGATCATCGGTTATCACATAGGCGATACCATCAGCGATAACTTCCAAATCGGCGGATAATGTTTCTACAACAAATGACCAGCCATCAGGCAGTTTAAGGCTTGAACCAAGTGAAGGTAAGTCGTCGATGTTCAAATCAGGATTCACAATTCTACTGTACGATTGCATAATGTATTCGTCCCCTTTGGCGTTCACGAGTTTGTAGATTTCATTGCCGGGGTTGAAGGTATAGGTTGTGGAGCGTTGCACTTCGTTTTCAGTGTAAGGATTAGTTGAAATAGCGGCATTGATTTGAGCAGCCAGCCCCATTTGCAGCGTGCCGAATGTCTGTATTTTGCCGAAGCCATTGGCTCCGGAGCTATTGTTGTTAACGATTCCGTTCACGAGCCAATGCCTTGGACCATTTAATTTGAGGTCAACCGAACCCAGTGCGCTCTTAATATCCTCTGCATTAAGTGCATACCAATCTTCGTCTGGACAATCACTGAAACTCAGAGTAACGTAAACTTCGCTTACGAGACCATCACCACATACAAAAGTTGGTATCACCTCGCCATATCTGAAATTCCTTAGGTCTGAAGGAGGAATCAACAATTGTATCCTTTCTTCATTCTGAATCGGACTGTCAAAGTTCGTGCAGGGGTCTGCTGGAACATCCGTCCGGATGGGTAGGTTTTGAAAACCCTCTTCTGGGGTTTTTACAATTTGTACTCCACAAGCCGTAATAGGCATGTCAAAAGAGATGGTTTCATTTTTGTCCTCAGCCTTGTCGTCATTCACTACCAGGTCATTTTCATTACTCAGGGTTGCAAAGGCGAAGAAAGCAAGCAATAAAATTGTTACGTACATTCCAATTTTCATTTTATTCAGTTCTTAGTTGAAGTAATATCCGATGCAAATTAAATATGGTTTCGAATGCTCTAAGCTGATAAATAAGGTGAATTGAACAAATTGCAAGGTGAATTGAACACCGTATTCTCAAATCCTATTACAGGTCTCCAACCGTAATCAAGAAAGGTCTTGCTTCACCATCGTTTTATAAGACAATTTTCAGATAACTTCTTTGTGGAATATTGAGTCCAATTTCTGGTCCTTTTTAGTAGTTTCGTAAATTAACCTTTGTGCGATACGGCGGGAGTATTTGTGATTCGTTTAGCACTGTTGACGATAAAAGATATAAACCCTCTAAATGTCATCATTTAAAAGGGCTAGGTGTAGTTTGATATTGTTGATTTAAATCGTCCTGCATCCAAGCCATGAAACATCAGTAACCCCCGCAGGTTGGCGAAACGAAATTTTACGAAGTAAAATCAAAAGTCCGGTGGACTTTTGGTGGAGGCACCCGCAACTTCGGTAGGTGTGGCTTGAATTTAAAGGGATTACTTCCATTGCTTGTGATCCTGACAAAGCTCCGCTTTCCAAATCAGGATTACTCGCTTTACTCGTGATCCTGACAAAGCTCCGCTTTGAGAATCGAAAAAACAATCTTTCGCTTTGATCCAAAAAAGAAGCGAGCTCCTTTTTCGGAACTCGCTCAATCTTGAACCTTTTTTCGATTCATTCGTGACCTCGGCAGGATTCAAACCTGCAACCTTCTGAGCCGTAATCAGATGCGCTATTCAGTTGCGCCACGAGGCCTTATGGGTCGATCCAAAAAGAGATAATCACTTATTTCATTTGAATCGGGCTGCAAATATATTTCTTTTTACCTTTATAGTCAAAGCACTTTTAAAAAATAATGATCGACCTCGAAGATTATATTCGCATTATCCCCAACTTTCCTAAGGAAGGGGTGGTTTTCAAAGATATCACACCCTTGCTCGGTAGCAAGGAAGCTGTGGCCCATTGCCTGGATCGCTTGGTGGAATTGCTCGACGGACAACCCATCGATAAGGTGGTGGGTATCGAGTCGCGGGGTTTTTTCTTCGGAATGCTTCTGGCACAAAAACTAGGTGCCGGATTTGTGCCGGCGCGAAAAGCCGGAAAATTACCACACGACACTATCAAGGAGCCATACCTATTGGAATATGGCATGGACGCCCTCGAGATCCATGAAGATTCCATAGAGAAAGGGGAGCGCATCCTTATTCATGACGATGTACTGGCAACCGGTGGAACGGCACGGGCTGTCTGCAACCTGGTAGAAAAACTGGGAGGAGAGATTGTCCAGTGCAACTTTATCATGGAACTCATATTCCTGGACGGGAGGGATAAACTGAAGAAATACGAATCGAAGTCGGTACTGCAGTACTAATCCAACGCATTTTTTGTCACCCACAAACGGTAACCAAACAGGACGAGCTGCCATTTTTTGGCCTTGCTGAGGTCTACTTGACGCTTGGACAAACTGGGAAGTAGGACTTTATTAATTTTGGCCAGCGCCTTGAACATCGATTTTTTCATATGTCAAAAATACAAATAAAAAAGTCCGGCCACTCACAGACCGGACTCCACTAAACAATTCAAAATAAAAACTAATTCCGAATAATTATATCGCTAATGGGCTCACCGTCGTCTGCCAGGGCAGTAACGACCGATTTGCTTCCCTTTCCGTCATTGGTGGTCACCTTGATACGGGTAAGTTCGCCGCTTGAGTTTCGCTTCACCTTGCTGTAATTGAAGGTAGTTCCTAAGGCTGCCATTTCTCGTTTTAGATCTTTTAGTTCCGAATCGGAAGTGTTTTTAGTGATCACGAACAGGTCGTCATTATCGCCATCGATCACCACAATTTCTCCTGCCGAACCTCTCAGTCTACGCCATTTGGCACCCTCTTCAGCTATTGCGATCTCACGCTCAACGGCCTCCTCCAATTCTTCCACTTCCTGCACTTCTCGATCCAATTCGACGGCGCGTTTATAGGCAAGCTTGGCTCGTGTGTTGCTGCGTCGTGCCAATTCCACTTCCCGATCCATTAGTTCTTTCTGGCGTATTTTCATTTCCACCTCGCGGTCTTTCATACGCTCCTTCATGCGTTCTTTCATCTCCACCTGCCTTTTTTCGGCTCGTTCTTTCATCTCTACGATCTCTACCTCGCGGTCTTGCATTCTTCTTGCCCGGTCCTCCATACGACGAGCTCTTTCTTCCATTCTTCTCTCCATGCGCTCCGCGCGACGGGCTTCCACCTCTTCGCTCCAAAAACCACTGCCTTCCTCATTCTGGTAGAACACAAATTCGTTAATGGGCTCGTCGTCGTTGTTGATGCTATAATTACCACTTCCACCTTTCCCATCGTTGTAGCTAATATTGATCGAAATGATCTCACCATTCGAATTGCGCTTGGCCTTGTATTTCATGTCGATGTCAAATTCCTTCTTAAGCTGGGCCTTGATCTCGTCCAGCTGGGCATCGGTGGTGTTCTTGGTGATGGTGTACTTGAACTCCACCAATGGATCCGATGTGTTTTCAACAACGACTGCCAGGTCGGTCTCCACGGGAGTGTCTGTAATTTCCAGATCCACTGGCTCCGGTGTTTCCATAGGAAGTAGTTCGGCTTCGACCACTGGCTGCGCGGGCATTTCGATCTGAACGCCTTCTTCGGTCACCCGTAGCACGCTTTCGTTCTTTGGGTCCTGCAATCGGAAGGCACCATCGTTAAAATCCACCTTCACTGTCGAGATTCCTTTACCGGTATCGTCGCCCAGCACGGCATTGGTGTGGAAGTCGAATTGGTTCTGGAATTTCGTGCGGATGCTAAATTTGTATAGTTCGTCCTGATCGTTTCGGTGGCGATCGTCGAACCGAATGACTCCGGTCTTGGACTGTCGTTGCAAATTGCGCTCGATGGCGTCGAGTTCGGCGTCGGTCGATTCCGAAGTAATCAAAAAGGAAACCGCTCTCTCCGGCTCGGAAACTTCGAGTTCCTTGTAGGCGATCACTTCTTTTACATTGAAACTCCACAGGAATAGGGCCAGCACAGGGACCACAAAGCTCAGTTTCCATAGGTTTCTTCTTCTTGAGGTGCTTTTGTTTAACATAATAATTCGTTTTTTGATGAATGATTGATAAAATTGTGTGCCCAGCACCGGTGCCCGCAGGGGCGATGATGTTTTGACCAGTGTGAGTTGATATTCTTTTTTGGACGGTACCTGAGCGACCGTTTCGTAGTCGGCGATAAATTCGAGGTTCTCCTCAAGGCTTTTTTTGTACAACCAGGAGAAGGGGTTGATCCATTGCAACGCCCTGGTTATGTGGCCCACGATAATATCGATGGAGTGCCATTGCGACACGTGAACCTGTTCGTGTTTTAAGATCATTTTTAGTTCTTCTTCGGAATGGGAAGCGGGATTAAACACGATGTATCGGAAAAACGAGAACGGATTGAGCGTCTCATGCACCTTAACAAAGGTGTAGTTTCTGTGTTTTTCTGAAGGATACTTTCGTAGCAAACGCCAAAGTGAAATGATCTGTGCCGTAAGTCGAGCTGCCATGATCAACACCCCGATAAGGTATACGACAAGGGCGACTTCCCAAATGGTCCAGGTGCTCACCGGTTCTTGTGCGACGGCCACATTGGACGTCATCATTGAAAGCTCCATTTCGGCCGTGGGCTGCAGTACCATGGGTGCCTCCTTATAGATGGTTCGGGTAAATTCGAGAAAGGGGAGGGAGATGGCCGCGATGATTCCTCCCAGGAAAAAATGACGTTTAGCCGTGAAATGTGTGTCCTTCCGCAGAAAAACATAGTACACCATGTAGAACAACGACAGGATCGCGACCGATTTAAGTAGATAGATTCCTGCTTCCATACTAATTCTTTTTTTCGATGATCTCTAAGATTTCGCGCAGTTCTTCGGCGCTGATCTTTTCTTCCTTAGCAAAAAAGGAAACCATGCTTTTATAACTGCTGTTGAAGTAACGCTGTGAGGCCAGGTTCATGAATTTCTTCGCGTAGGCTGTTTTGGTGACCAGTGGATAGTACTGATGCGTCTTTCCAAAGGCGTTATAGGCCACAAACCCCTTTTCCTCCAGGTTTCGCACAATGGTGGAAATGGTATTGTAATGATTTTCACCAGGCAGTTTTTCAATGATCTCTTTAACGAAGGCTTTTTCCAGTTCCCAAAGGACCTGCATGACCTCTTCTTCTTTATTTGTCAATTTTTCCATGTTTCAAATCTAAAACTATTTTTATAGTTATGCAACTATATTTGTAGTTATATAACTGAGATTATAGTTTTCTATTGTGTGGATGCTATTTTTTTTCTGAAGGAATTTTGCACCTAATTCCCATCAATAAATTATGTTCGACAAAACCAATTCTGAAATCTTATAGTATCTTCGCTGCTGCAACCGGATCGTATGAGTATTGTATATATTATTTTGGGGTTGACCCTTTTGGTGGTAGGGGGTGAGTTTTTGGTACGCGCTTCGATATCACTGTCTTTTCGTTTCAATCTTTCGCGAATGGTGATCGGCCTGACGGTGGTCTCTTTCGCCACCTCATTGCCCGAACTGCTGGTAAGTGTACAGGCTGCTTTGGACGGCTTTTCGTCCATATCGTTAGGGAATGTGATAGGGAGTAATATTGCTAACATAGGATTGGTTCTGGGGGTCACTGCCGTTTTGGCTCCCCTGGCGATCGATCGCGAATTTTACAAGCTCAACTGGCCAGTGATGATGGTGTTGTCGGTGGTGTTGTATTTTATTTTGAAGACTGGAAGTCAGATAGACCGACTGGAAGGTATTGGTCTCATTGCCGTTTTATGCATCTATTTGTGGTTGCTCATAAGTCGTGCGAGAAAGCAGGCCGCCAGCAATATCGATACCGAAGTGGAAGTAGACGATCAATTGGCCACGGTAAGTGGTGTAAAGATCGTATTGTGGTTACTCATAGGTGGTACGGCTCTTTGGGGTGGAAGTGTGTTATTGGTAGATGGTGCGGTGGACCTGGCCACCTTGCTCGGTGTGAGCGAACGGGTGATCGCGGTTACCATGATCGCAATTGGTACCAGCGTTCCCGAATTGGCTGCCTCCATAATCGCGGCACTTAAGAAGGAGAAGGCTTTGTCCCTTGGGAACCTGATCGGTTCCAATATCTTTAATATTGCATCGGTGCTGGGTATTACCGCCGTGATCCAGCCAATCGACATGACCGAACCTCAGGTGCTCTCCAGTGATATTTTCTGGATGCTCGGTTTTGCTGCAGTGCTTATTCCATTGGCTTTTATCCCGCGTCGGTTTGTGATAGGGCGTTACAAAGGAGTCGTTATCCTTATTGGCTATGCCGTCTTCGTGAGTGTAGCATTTGG
>JBCCHR010000158.1:0-6989 GCA_039028655.1 Bacteroidota bacterium | reverse complement strand
CGTTTTCTTTGTACAAGCAAAGAAAATGAACGACATTGTAATAAAAATTCTGCATTTTAATGTACACGATTATTGATGTTGAAACCACAGGTCGCACCAACCGGATCACGGAGATCTCTATCTTCAAATTTGACGGCGAGCAGGTGGTAGATGAGTTCACGTCTTTGGTCGATCCGGAAGATTACATTCCGCCGTACATCACCGCACTGACGGGTATCGATAATGAGATGGTGGAAAATGCTCCGCCATTTCGCGATATTGCCCAGGATGTGCTTTCGATCACCGAGGACATGGTATTTGTGGCCCACAATGTGAATTTCGATTACAACGTGATCCTGGGTGAGTTCAAAAGAATAGGTGTGGATTTTAAACGAAAAAAATTATGCACCATCCGTTTGTCGCGAAAACTATTACCGGGCTATCGGTCTTATAGTTTAGGAAAACTATGTGCCAATTTAGAAATTCCGATCAACGGTCGACATCGCGCCCGCGGAGATGCCGAGGCTACCGTCATTTTGTTTCAGAAATTGCTCGCACAAGAGGAGGCCGACGCTGTGTTCACGAAATTCCTTAAAGCCAATTCCCGTGAGGCCACATTACCTTCCCATTTGCCCAAAGAAGTTTTCGAGGCACTTCCCCATGAACCCGGCGTGTATTACTTCAGAAATAAAAAAGGAAAAATACTGTACGTCGGAAAGGCCAAGGATATCAAGAAACGGGTGATCGGTCATTTTTACGACAAAAAACAAAAAGAACTGGACCTCTGCCGTGAAACGGCTCATGTGGACTTTGAATTGTCGGGCAGCGAATTAGTGGCGCTGCTCATGGAGGATGCGGCTATTAAACAGCACTTTCCTCCCTACAATGTGGTGTCGAAACGGGCGCCACGGTCGTACGCGATCTTCAGCTATCGGGATCGTGCCGGCATCGACCATTTGGCCTACAATGTGTTGAAGGGAACGCCCAATCCGCATTTTGTACTTTACAGTTTACAGCAATGCCGTTCCTTTTTGGAACATCTGTGTGGGAAATTCGACTTATGCCCAAAGTTTTGCCATTTACAGGAAAACGTGTCCACTTGCTCACACTACAGTTTACAGGACTGCAAGGGTGTTTGCCGTGGTGATGAGGAACCGGAGCAGTACAACGAACGGGTGGCACAAGCCATCCAGCACATTCGGGAGGCCAACCTCAACAAAGTGCTTAAGGAGCGCGGGAGGCACGAGGAGGAAGACGCTTTTGTTATGGTTCGAAACGGGGTGTATTTGGGGTACGGTTTTGTGGATCATACCAGTGATGTAAACTCCGATGATGACCTGGAGAATTTCCTGATTCCCCAAAAGGATAACCGCGATGTGCAAATGATCTTACGTAAAGCCCTGGTGGGCGTATGATCGGGTCCTTGAGGAAATATGTCAAATGTCATATTTGACAAGAATTGGTTTTCGTACCTTCATGCTATGAACTTACTTCCGTTTGTAAAAGCCGAATTGCAGTCCAGTAATACCCGAAAAGACCATCCTTTTCGATATTTCTATTTTTCGACCCTGGATACCTATCCCGAAACCCGCATGGTGGTAAGCCGCGGCGTTTCTCAGGAATTGGAAGTGATCTTCTACACCGATTCCCGCACACCCAAGGTGGACCAGATTCGAAAGAATGACAAGGTATCGGCCTTGTTCTACCATCCTGCCAAACAATTACAACTACGAATGAATGGCAAAGCTCATTTGATCGACAAGAACGATCCCAGCTATGCCCAACACCTCAACATGGTAAAAAGCAACGCCAACTGGAAACAAGACTATGCCTCCCAACCCGTCCCTGGCGTGCCCAGGAAAGACGAGGGAACCATCATTTACGGTAATACGATCCACTTATTGGTCATAAAGATCGAACCCATTGAACTGGACATCGTGTTATTAGGCGAACAGCAACATCATCGCTCTAAGTGTACGTTGAAAAATGGGGTTTGGGAAGAGACGGGGGTGGTGCCTTAAAATTTAAAACTCCCAGAAACGATCAAATTGCGTCCCGGAGCGGCGATCCCACTGGCGTATTGACGGTAGCGCTGGTCGGTGATGTTCTCGAGGCTGGCAGTGAGCTGGAGGGCCTCGGTGATCTGGTACTGTCCGGACAGGTTGAGGGTGTACCAAGAAGGCGAAAAAGGGTTGCCGTTCTCGTCCAGGGCGTATAAAAAGGCATTGCTCTGTTGGCTGGGCGCCAGATCCTCGAAGTCGAATTGCCCGTTGAAATCGACGAAGGCATCCAATTTCCATTTTGATTTTGAATACACCAAATGAGCATTCCCGAAGGGTGGTGCGGCATGCCGTACTGGGGCTTCGGTGCCGTCCTCTTCCTCGGTGAACCCATCGGTAATGTTGTAGCGGGCATTGAGCTGCAGTTCCTCACAAAAGTTTACCTGAGCGCCTACTTCCAAACCATACACTTCGGCACGTCCGGCATTTTGAATAGCCTGCACATTACTCAACTCTCCCTGGTAAAGGATTTGCGTTTCTCCGTCCAGGCTAAAGTCGCGTCGCACGAGGGCATCTTCGAGTACGGTATAGAAACTGGCAACGTCTAGTTTTACGACCTCATCGAAATTGAAGGTCACCCCAAGTTCTCCATTGTAGGCATACTCGGCTTCTACATCGGGGTTAGGAACGACCACACTACCGGGTTCGCTATCGAATATCTTCCCCACGTCGTCGATGTTGGGCGCACGGAATGCTGTACCAAAATTAAGACGCCAACCCAGGATCTCACTGGCCTGCCAGGTAACTCCCGCACTTCCGGTGAGGGCTCCGGTACTCACGTCGGCCATATCGAAGGGTAAGTCGAAGAACACGTTGTTCTCCGTAAAATCCGCATCGAGTAAAATATGATTGTATCGCAAACCACCTTGAAAGGAAACAGTCTCCGACCATTTGGATTGCACACTTGCATAGGCTGCCATGGACTGCCAGGTAGACCCATCCGGATAACGCGCGGCATCGGGGGCGCTTATTCCGTTGGTGATATCGGTCTGTTTCCCCTGGCTTCCAACCTTGTTATAGACGTACTCGATTCCGTAGAAAAGATTGTACCCCCCAATCTTCTTGGTAAGATCAAGACCCCCACTTAAAGCGTTCACGGTCTCGTCGGTTTCGAACAAGGTAGTTGCCCCAAAATCACGATGGTTTCTACTTTCCTTGAATCGCTGGTAGCTCAAGGTAAGTTTACTGTCGTCGAACATGGCTACGCCTTCCTGCTGGTGGGAGATCTGTAAATTCCCGCTCAACCATTCCTGGGGGCCGTAGAACCACTCGGCAGAACGCAATTCTCCGTCTCTTCGGCGAATCAATCGATCGTATCGCGGATAATCACCCGTGGTAGTATAAAACAAGCCCAGGTTATAATCCCACTCCTTAGAAGGCGAATAGCGTATTTTTTGCATGAAATTTATCTGCTCGTAACCGGTAAATCGCTGTATTTCCGGATCGTCGTTGGCCACCACAGTGTCCACGCCATTGATCGTCTCCACATACTCATTTCTCAAATAATCGTCCGGGCCATTGCTCCCCATACGTAGGTCATCGAAGTCGCTATAGCTCACGCTGGTTAGAAAAGCCCATTCCTTCATTCCAAAATTAATATCAAAATGCCCGGTTTTCTCATTGCTGGCTGTCGAATAACGTCCCAGAGCGTTCCCCGATATGGATAATCCTTCTTCGAATGAGAACTTTGGTTTTTGGGTGTAAAAATTCATCACACCTCCCACGGCGTCACTTCCGTAGACCACCGAACCTGGCCCAAGGATCACCTCGGTACGATCTATCGCAAAGGGATCGATGGAGATCACATTCTGTACATTTCCTCCTCGAAAAATGGCCGTATTAAAACGCACCCCATCCACGGTGATGAGCAATCGATTGGTCGAAAAACCTCGAATTAAGGGGCTGCCACCTCCCAGCTGACTCTTCTGCACATACACTTGCCCGCTGCCTTCCAGCAGGTCGGCCGCCGTTTGCGGATTTCGAAACAGCACATCCTCGCTGGTTACGCTCACGATCTGCTGTGGAATGTCTTGTTTCTTTTGTCCGAACTTGGCCACCGAGAGCACGATCTCATCCAGGGTACTGGCTTGGTTGGCCAAATATACCTTGTTCCCATTGGCTCGCAACTGCGCTTTGGTCATCCCACGGTCTTCGTGCGACATATGGTGAAAGTTGATCACCTCTTCTTCCTCAAACTGTGAAATGTCCACAAAGCCGTCGAAATCGGTAATTCCCGTTTTTGTTTTTTCTGAATTGTATACGGCTACGGCCGAGATAGGCTCCCGATTCACGTGATCCAATACCTGGATCTTTTGCGCCAGCGCAGGCACAGAAAACCCTATGAAACAAAGGAATAGGAAAAATGATCGCATGCTAGTTAAAAAGTTGGTTCAAAACCAATAAAGACTTGGGTTTTTTAAAGGTCTGCAAATGTAATTGATAATATGTCAATATCAAATTCAGTGCCTGTAAACGTTGGTTTTTTGACGTTTTTTTTTGCTCTAGAGCATCAAAATTTATGCCGAAAAACCCCTTAATCGTCTCTACGGCTTCGCCGGTTTCGGAGTAATCTCCTACCGGTTCCAACTCGAAATTGCCTTCCAGGAGATTGAAGTATGGCAGATGGGCCCCGGAAATGTCGGGATAAAACCCTAAATGGGTGGTGAGTTTCAGTAAAAATAAAACAGGAAAATTGGCAATACGATCGTGCAAATCCAACCAATGCAATGCGCTGGAAATGTATTCGAAGAGCACGGGATTGGCCTCTTCTTCCTGGATAGAATTCTTAAGCACTTCTGCCAGAAAAAGTACGACCGACGATTTTACCACGTCGGTATGCAAACTTTGATAGGGTTGTAGCACCTTGGCCTCACTGATGCGTTCCAGTGTGCCGCGATCTTTGTGGTAGGCCTCCAATTGTAGCTGGGTTAACGGCTGAAAGAGGGAGGCACGCAGTTTGCCTTTCTTCGATTTCAGAACACCACGCAATAAATAGGACTTGAGCCCAAAATCTTCGGTAAAGCAACTTACGATGAGGTCGGCCTCGGCATATTTGATGGCCGAAAAGACCAGCGCACGGGTAGAGACTTGCATCCTAACGAACGATCATGATTTTGGAAACTTTGGTCTCCAACGCATCCTGGGTGGTTATAAGCACCATATAAACCCCGGAGGCCACTTTGTATCGTCCAAAGGCCGTGGTGTCCCACAATACACTACCTCCTTCACTGGTAGTCTCGAACACCAGGTTGCCTTCGATATCGGTAATCTTCACATTGGCACGCGCCGTGAGGCCGTCGATAGTAACATTCCCTGCAAACCCGGGACGTACTGGATTGGGGTAGGCGTAGACATTTTCGAGGTTATCTCTCGGTGCTGTCGAACTCCCGTCAAATGATACCAGCCCGTTGATGGTTGCAAAGTAGACGCGCCCGCTCAGCTCATCGATGGCGATGTCCTGAACGTTGTTCGAAGGCAAAGGCGAATTGTCCTTGGTAAATCGAAGCAGGGTTTCCTGGCCGTTGGGTGAAAAGTAGAACACCCCGGAGGAAGATGTAGCGATCCACTTATTGTTGGAGCCATCCACTTCGATATCGGTTATGGTTTGTCCCACCAGCAATTCTTGCCCTACACCGTCTTCTTCAATAATGATGGCCTGCGCTTCGGTGTTGGCCCCTTCGTCAAAAAATCCTGAAACATTAAAGAGTACACGTAATCCGCGGGCGGTTCCAATCCAGAGCCGATTATTATTGTCAAAAGCCAGGGAACGGACGCGGGTAGAAGGTAGGTTTCCGTTCCCTGCGTTCTCCGTGATGCGACCAAAGGAATTAGACTGTGGATTATACCCGATCATACCGTTCTGCTGGGTTCCGAAGAACACATAACCCTCCCTACTAATATTAAGGTGTGTTAATGCCAGTTCCTGCTCTCCATCGATCACACTTTCGATGCTAATTTGCTGAAAAGTGCCCGAGACATTGAGTCTTTTTAATCCATTATTGGTCTTGGATTGAACAAACCAGAGGTTGCCGTCTCGATCGAACTGCGAACCAAAGATCCGAACCCCTGCGTCGTCACCGTTGATGATGACCCGCTCCAAAATACCGTTAGTGTTGTTTTCGTTGAAGAGTACCTCCGGTTGCTGGGCAGTAACTCGTAATAATCCTTGCTGGAAAGACGAGAAATACACCTCATCCGGATTGAGCGGATTGATATTTACCTCCACCAGGTCGCTGGCACCAAAGAGCTCGCTAGCGGGTATGTTGAGCCAGGGTTCTTCGCCCACAAGATTACTGATTCCGCGAAAATCTAACGGGAAGGGGTCGAAGGTTTGGGAAACATCCCCGAACGACACCCACAGGTTACCCGGCGTAGTATCGATAGAAAACGATGAATTAAGCAAAGGGCCATCCGGAAGGAATTGGGTTGCCGTTGGCGAATTGAAGGGCACTACGAGCAAACCCTGTTCGGCAGTTCCCATGTAGAATGAGTTGTTTAATGACATCCCCGATTGCAGGACAAAATCGAAATTGGTGAGATTGTTCACGGATGCGAGTAGGGAGTATCCAGTGCCATAGGCTCTGATGTTATCTTCGGAAGTGATTGTCAAGACATCGTCGGTGGTGCGAAACTCCACCACATTGCTGTTAAACGACTCTACCGATTGGAAACCAGGGTCCGTAAATCGAGCGGCGATGTTGTCGTTTCGCATGATATAGATCTCGTTACCCAGCGTTTGAATCCCTTTCACATTGACAATTCCACCGCTTACCACGTCCCATTCTTCAAAATCGATGAGGTTGTCGTTCTCGACCAATGCACGACGAACACCTCCTCCTATCGATGCGGCATAGATGTAGGGTTCCAAAACGGTGATCTGGGTAATGTTGAGCAAAGTCCCCAGGTCCCCGATAAAGAAGGAATCTCCAAACTCCAATCGGGACAGGTCGT
>JBCCHR010000157.1:0-7045 GCA_039028655.1 Bacteroidota bacterium | reverse complement strand
TCAAGGTCATGGGTAAGATGTTTGCCCTCTGTGCCCTGGAACGAATACCGACGCAGGTCAATCTCAAGTGCGACCCCGAACGATCGGTCGAACTTCGAGCCGAGTACGACGGGAGAATCATCAAAGGCTACCATATGAGCGGCTTGCATTGGAATACCGTGCTCATCGAAGACAATATACCTCATGCCCTTATCCTTGAATTGATCGATCATTCCTATGAGTTGGTGGTTGCCAAACTTACCCGAAAATTGAAGGCGGAGTTGAACGACTTATAAGTTGTTTTGCTTTTTGAACGCCATGGGAGTTTGCCGTCTGTACTGTTTAAATTTCCTATTAAAATTGGAGATGTTTCGAAAACCGGATCGTTCGGCGATCGCGGCGATGCTCAAATCGTGTTGCTCCAGCAGCAATTTACAAGCCTCTTCCATTCGTAGTTCGTTCAGGAATTGAACGTAGGTCTTTCGAGTTCGCTTCTTAAAATACTTGCAGAAGGCATTCGGCGTCATGGCCGCTTCTTTCGAAATGGTATCCAGGGTTATTTTTTTTCTAAAGTGAAGCATGGTGTAATTAATTACAGCACCCATGCGTTGTCCTTCAAGATCGGTGTATTTTTTTTCTGAATTGAAATGGGAAAGCGGTTGGTGTCGTGCGGTATTGAGGGCCTTCAGCAATTGAATGAAGATCAGGAAACGCTCAAATTTACCACTCGATCGCAATGTGTCAAATAGTGGTCTGATCTTTTTCGAAGGTTGTGATATCTTGAAGCCGTTCTCGGTCTTTTTAAAGAATGAACGCAGTGTTTTTAGCTCTTCCGTGTCGAAGAATCCTGCGCCAAATGAATTCCTGGTAAAGAAAATGGTAAACATATGTGACGACCCCGCTGAGGGCACCGATTGGAACACGTGGGGCAGATTGCTACCCAGTACGAAGACATCACCGGATTGATAGGTATTCACGGCATTGCCTGCGATCATCGTCCCTGTTCCCTGAATGATCAAACTGATCTGGATCTCTTCATGCCGATGCAAGTGTTCGTAGAATAACGGCTGCTTGTCATCTTGAAGAATTAATGCATCTTTTTCCGGCTTGGGAATGGTGAAGGGTAGAACTTTCATGTTTGTTAAATACTATTCAAAAGTAAGAACAAATAGCTAATATTGGATAAAATAGTATTAATTATGAATCATTTGGTATTAACAGCCTGGGTGCAGAAGTGCTAATTTTGCTTCAAATAATTTGAAGATGAAATTTGAATGGAAGGGCGTCATGCCCGCAGTTACTACGAAGTTTTCAGAGGATGATAGCTTGGATATGGACATGTTCGAGCACAACATCGATGCTCAATTGGAAGCAGGGGTACATGGTATTGTCCTAGGTGGAACCTTAGGCGAGGCAAGCACACTTGAGGACTTAGAGAAGGGAATGCTCACCCGCGAAACGGTGCGAATTGTCCGCGATCGGGTGCCCGTTCTCATTAATATTGCTGAGCAATCCACCAAAGGAGCAATCGCTGCGGCCCATAGGGCGGAAGACGACGGTGCATCCGGACTTATGATGCTCCCACCCATGCGATATAAGGCCGGGGATCGGGAAACGGTGGAATATTTCAAGGCAGTAGCCAATGAGACCTCACTCCCGATCATGGTATATAACAATCCCGTCGATTACAAGATCGAAGTGACCCAAGCCATGTTCGATGAATTGCTGAAATGCCCAAACATCGAAGCCGTAAAGGAATCCACCCGTGACATCTCCAACGTAACTCGTATCAAGAACAACTTTGGTGACCGACTCAAGATCATGACCGGGGTGGATACCCTGGCGCTGGAAAGTTTGCTGATGGGAGCCGATGGCTGGATCGCCGGATTGGTGTGTGCCTTTCCGCGTGAGACCGTGGCCATTTACGAATTACAAAAAGCAGGCAGAATTGAGGAAGCTATTAACATATATCGTTGGTTTTTGCCTTTGCTGGAGTTGGATATTAATCCTAAATTAGTACAGAACATAAAGCTGGCCGAAGTGGCCACCGGTCTGGGAACAGAGCGGGTTCGTGCACCACGTTTGCCATTAATAGGTGAGGAACGATCCAAGGTGCTGGAAATTATCCAAAAAGGAATGGCCACCAGGCCCGATCTACCCGAATACAAGAATCTCTAATGCTGGAAATTCGACCAACATGCGAGCATTGCAACAAGGCACTTCCCTTCGATTCGGAAGAGGCCATGATCTGCACCTTTGAGTGCACCTTTTGCAAGGATTGCGTCGCCCTGCTGCTGGAGGTTTGCCCGAATTGCGGGGGTAATTTCACCCAACGACCCATTCGGCCGGCACGCCTCCTGGAAAAATATCCTGTATCCACCAAGGTGGTGCACAAACCTGTGGATATCGAGGCACACAGACTTAAATTAGAACGTAGAAAATGACAGGACAAAATTATATAGGATTTCAGCAAAGCGCGGAAGGGAGCAACCGCTTTTCCACTTTCAATCCTAAGCTCAATACCGAGAATCCGGAAGTATTTACCGAAGTCACTTCCGAAGAAATAAACAAAGCGGCCACCTTGGCCGCCAAAGCCTTTACCGTATATCGCGACATGCCTGGTGCACATCGTGCGCGATTCTTGAACGCCATCGCCGATGAAATTCTCGCCCTCGATGACCAATTGATCCAGATGTACATGCAGGAGACCGGCCTGCCTGAAGGACGTGCCAAAGGCGAACGCGGTCGAACGGTGGGACAACTACGGATGTTTGCCGAGCTTGTCACCACCGATGTCTGGAGAAAGCCCACAGTGGATCAAGCGATCCCGGATCGCGCTCCCATACCCAAACCCGACCTGAGGCAATTGCTCATTCCCCTGGGTCCTGTAGCGGTTTTTGGGGCTAGTAATTTTCCACTGGCCTATTCCACGGCAGGTGGGGATACCGCAAGTGCTTTGGCGGTAGGTTGCCCGGTAATCGTGAAATCGCATCCCATGCATACCGGAACCGGAAGTTTGGTAGCACAAGCCATCGTGAAAGCGGCCAAACAAACGGGCATGCCCGAAGGGGTGTTCTCTAATCTCAATAGTGCCGGGATCGAAGTGGGGCAAGAATTGGTGAGTCATCCCTCGATAAAAGCCGTTGGTTTTACCGGAAGCATACGAGGGGGAAGAGCCTTGTTCGATCTGGCTGCCAAAAGGAAGGAGCCCATTCCTGTTTTTGCTGAAATGGGCAGTATCAATCCCGTTGTAATCACGCACAACGCCCTGAAGGATCGGTCTGGAAAGATCGCCGAAACATACGCCAATTCCATCACCCTGGGAACCGGTCAATTTTGCACCAACCCCGGATTGATCCTGGCGATAGACTCGCCCGAACTCCAGGCCTTTACCGAAGATCTTGGACAACGCACGGCGGCACTCGACGCGCAGTGTATGTTGCACCCTGCCATTCATGGAGCCTTCGAGGCCAATGGATCGGCGGTGCTCACGCAAGCCGGCACCCGCCTTGTGGCAGAACATCAAGGAGATGTGGCTGCCAATTTTACCGGGGGCAGGGTAGTGACCGTTTCGGGAAGCGAGTTCCTGCACAATACCAAGTTG
This sequence comes from Bacteroidota bacterium, assembly GCA_039028655.1. Lineage (GTDB taxonomy): Bacteria > Bacteroidota > Bacteroidia > Flavobacteriales > Flavobacteriaceae > Aureisphaera. The sequence goes on along the minus strand of JBCCHR010000157.1, from coordinate 3,462 downwards.
CATCAAGAAGTGTTTGGTCCGTTTTCCCTGGTAGTGGCCTGTGAGAACGAGAACGAATTGATCGCCGCAATCGATAGTCTGGAAGGACAGCTTACTGGAACCATCATGGCACAACCCGAAGATCATTCCCAACTTTCATCGGTGATATCAAGTTTACAAAATCGTGTGGGTAGAATCATCTTTAACGGGGTGCCTACCGGAGTTGAAGTGTGTGATGCAATGACACATGGAGGTCCCTATCCTGCCAGCACCGATAGCAGGTTCACGGCCGTGGGAAATCATTCGGTATTGCGCTGGGTGCGACCATTCAGTTACCAGCAGTTTCCGGAGGCCTTATTGCCGGATGTTTTGAAAGATAATAAATAGTAAAAGGTGATAGGAATAGTCATTCTCTTAACGGGTTCTTTGGTTCTTTACAAGAGCTTTCGCGACTATGGCGTGTTCAAAAGGCCGAAACCTGTGGCCACCTACACCGGGATGGTAAAGCAGTTTAAGATCGAAGAATCGTCTACCTATGCGGTGACCGTTGAGGGGACCAATTTTGATCAGTTCAAAGAAGGTCAGATCATTGTTCGGGATGCCTTTAAAAAGGAAGATCTTAATGTTACCATGACTAATCTTTCTCATAGTTATCGCCCAGTGAGGGCTTACTATGCTGATATCGCCAAATTCTTTGCTGCCAAGGGACAGCTCATTGAATTAGACATTAAAGACTACGATCAAATGCGTACTTATTTATCAAGATATAAAGTAGTCGAAAAGTATGCCCAGGATCGACCACCGGAGATCAAGGTGTTTAAGTTCGTCTCCTCCCAGGACCGCATACTGGCATTGATCTTTTTCGTGGTAGGTTTTATGGTCACAGCGCTTGGGCTAGGACTGGTAATCTTAAATATTACTGGATGAAAAGCGGCGTTTTTTCTTGTATCGACGGGCACACTTGTGGCAACCCGGTGCGGGTGGTAACTACTGGCAGGCCGCCGCTTCAAGGAAACTCCATGAGCGAGAAACGCCAACATTTCCTTAAAGAGTTCGATTGGATACGCACCGGTCTCATGTTCGAACCACGCGGGCACGATATAATGAGCGGGAGTTTTTTCTTCGAGCCTCACAATCCCGAGAACGATTTGGGGATACTTTTTATTGAGACCTCCGGTTGTCTGCCCATGTGTGGCCATGGCACCATAGGAGCGATCACCATAGGGATAGAAGAAGGACTTATACATCCTAAAACACCCGGGGAAGTTCGATTGGAAACCCCTGCTGGTCTGGTGAAAGTTTCGTATCACGAAGAAGGCGGGAAAGTGCAGTGGGTAAAACTGGTGAATGTACCTTCTTATCTGGCCGCAGAGAACCTGACGGTGGATTCTTCTTTTTTGGGAACACTCACTTTTGACGTGGCCTACGGTGGGAATTTTTACGCCATTGTGGATCCCCAGGAACGATTTAGCGGTGTACAGGATTTTAAGGCCGGGGAGCTCATTCAGTTTTCCCAAGAATTACGAGATCGTATCAATGCAACCTATCCCGGAAAGTTTGTGCATCCGGAGGACAGTACGATCCGCGATGTGAGCCATATTGAGTGGACAGGGAGTCCCATTCATGCCGAATCTACGGGCCGAAATGCTGTATTCTATGGTGACAAGGCCATCGACCGATCCCCCTGTGGCACCGGCACTTCGGCAAGAATGGCCCAGTGGTTTGCTAAAGGAAAATTGAAGGTGGGAGATACCTTTATCCATGAGAGTTATATCGGATCTGCCTTTGAGGGTCGTGTGGAAACCAGGTCGAAGGTAGGCGATTTCGAAGGGATCGTACCCAGCATCAAGGGTTGGGCCAAGGTGTATGGGCGGGGCACCATAGAGATCGATCCCAACGACGACCCCTACGCACACGGATTTCAAGTAATATAATCTAGCATATTGGAGCAGCGAATTGTCATCATTGGAGGCGGTGTTATCGGATTGTGCACTGCTTATTTTCTTCGGAAACAAGGTCACGAGGTAATCGTCGTGGACGGTTCCAATCTCGACGCCGGAGCCTCTTATGTGAATGCCGGTTACCTTACTCCCAGCCACTTTATCCCTTTGGCGGCTCCCGGAATGGTGAGCAAGGGCCTTCGGTGGATGTTCGATTCCCGTAGTCCGCTATACATCAAACCTCGGTTCAACCCTTCGTTTCTGAAGTGGGCTCGAGCCTTTCAGAAGTCCTGTACGAAAACAAACGTGAGTCGCTCGGTTGGTGTGATCAAAGACCTGAATTTAAGGAGCGCCGAATTGTTTTCAGCAATAAAAAAAACAGAGAATTTCAATTTTCAATTGGAGAATAAGGGATTGGTCATGTTATGTCAATCCGAAGAACAGCTGGAAGAGGAGCTTCACGTGGCGTCCATTGGAAAGGCTGAAGGCCTGGCGGTGACAGAGATCTCCAAGGACTCGTTAAAACAGCTGGAGCCAAACGTAGCGATCGATGCCATTGGTGCAGTCCACTACCACTGCGACTGGCATACAACCCCGGGAGAGTTTATGACCGAGTTGTATCAATGGCTCGAACAAAATGACGTTACATTTTACAAGAACGAAATGGTTACCGACCTTGTGCGACGTGGTAACTCCATCCAGGAGATCGTAACTCAAAACAGAAAGCTGACAGCCGATGCATATGTCCTGGCAGCAGGTACCTGGAGCGCTTCGCTGGGGCGTAAACTTGGGTTGTCGATCCCTCTGGAAGCCGGGAAGGGATATCGCATTGATGTGGCCCATCGCACGGGTATTTCCATGCCCGCAATACTGGCAGAAGCCAGCGTGGCCGTAACGCCTATGAATGGGTTCACTCGTTTTGCCGGGACGATGGAGATTGGTGGAATCAATCACAACATCCATCCCCAACGGGTAAAGGCGATCGCTTCGGCAGCACAACGATATTATCCCGGGTTGCACATTCCCGACAGCGCCTTGAAGGAGGCCTCCTGCGGACTGCGGCCAGTTTCTCCCGACGGCAGGCCCTATATAGGCAGGTCAAAGAAGTGTCAGAATCTTGTGGTGGCCACTGGCCACGCCATGCAGGGCTGGAGCATGGGTCCGGGAACGGGAAAATTGGTGTCTCAGCTTATCGAAGGAACCAAAACCTTCATGCCACTGGATGGGTTTCATCCGGACAGGAAGTTCTAATCTTCCAGGCTTAGCTCCATATTAATGAGGTATTTCCTGAATCCAGCTTTTTGGTAGGCTTTTATAGCAGCTTCATTGTTGGCGTACACATCCAATCGAATCTCAAGCACGCCTCTTTGCTTGCACCAGGCTAAGAGTGCATCGAGTACCAACCCATTGTATCCGTTGCCGCGGTGCTGCGGTGGGACGAACATAAAACCCAAATAGCCTTGTTTATGGTGTTTCAGGTAATGCTTGTCGTCCAGTATTCTCGCATACCCTGAGGCCACGATCTCATCGTTAAGGGTGGGTC
>JBCCHR010000156.1:0-7047 GCA_039028655.1 Bacteroidota bacterium | reverse complement strand
TGCAAATGTATATAAATTATTCTATCTAAAAAACCTTTTTTACTAATATTTCAATACGCAAAGGCTCTTTGTTTTTCTTTTCGTTTTTTAAGCTGTCGTTCCAGTGATTGCACGCATTCGTCGACTCCTGCTTCGAAGGTTCTCGACTCCTTTTTAACGATCAGGTCGTCACCCGGAATACTCAGGAAAATCTGGGTGATCTTGTTCTCTTTTTCGCTGGTTTTCTGAACCTTCAAGCAAGCATCGGCGTAAATGATCCGGTCGTAGAAGAGTTCAAGTTTGGAAAGTCGTTTCTCAATAAAGTTGATCAACTTTTGGTCAGCCACAAAATTGGGGGTTTGCACGCTTATCTTCATACATACATAATTTATAGGTTATTATTTATTTAGAGTTTCGAGGATGGGCATTCTTATATACTTGTTTCAATTGTGCCATACTGGTATGGGTATATACTTGGGTTGAAGCCAGACTTGCATGCCCCAACAGTTCTTTCACTGCATTTAGATCGGCCCCTTCGTTCAAGAGATGGGTCGCAAAGGAATGACGCAAGATGTGCGGGCTTCGTTTCACCTTTTCCGATGCCTTACTAAAATAGGAATTTATGATCCGATAGACAAGGGTTTCATATACTTTAACGCCTTTTTTAGATAACAGCAAAAACGCTTTATCATGGATCTCGGGCAGGTTGGTGCGCGCTTCCAAATAGGCGATCAGAGTGCTCACGATGGAAGGCAATAATGGGATTACGCGTTCCTTATTTCGCTTACCGATCACCCGTATCGTTTTGGCATCCAGTGAGATCTGTGATAGCTTGAGACTTACCAGCTCTGCCCTTCGCATTCCCGTAGCGTAAAACAACTCGACGATCAAACGATTACGCAAGCCTTCAAAATCGGTATGCTCACTAAGCAATTGGATCACCGCCTCAATTTCTTCTTCGGAAAAGGGTACCTGCAGTTTTTTGCTGGTCTTTAGGGCCTTGTGTTTGGCCAGAGGGTTTTCTGATATCTGCTGGGTCTTCAGCAAAAATTTGTAATACGATTTCAAGGAAGAAATTTTCCGGTTGATACTGCGGTTGGTTATGCCGGTGTCGACGAGGGAAACGATCCAACTGCGAATAACAGCATAAGGAATGGTGTGTATAGCCGTGGCGTTACCACTGCGCTCTTGTTCCACATATCCGTCCTCAACAAAGGCTAGAAATCCTTCGAGATCCCTTCGATATGCCTTCACCGTATGGGAAGAATAGTTCTTTTCCAATTGCAGGTACTCCAGGAAAGGATCGAAAGACATGGACGGGGCGTTTGGGTTCGTTCTTTAAAGGTACGAAATAAAAAACGAGCAACTTCCAGGGATTCGTATGGGAACAGGACAAAAAAAAAATCCGCTGATGAAAATCAACGGATGTTATATATTGAGTTAGCTGGGGATATATTAAATTTCCTCTGCGTCTCTAAGTCCTTGGATGTATTGAGCTTTTTGGATCTCAGCTCTACGCACGACAGAAGGTTTTGTGAAAGCTTGTCGCTTTCGAAGCTGGCGCATCGTCCCGGTTCTATCAAACTTTCTTTTGAAACGCTTAAGCGCTCTATCGATATTTTCTCCGTCTTTTACTGGTATAATTAACATAGTACTTAACCTCCTTTCTTTAGGGTGGCAAATATAAAAACTAATTTAGAATAAACCGTTATGAAAAATGAAAAAAAGTTACTGCTTAAATAGCGACGCCCGTTTACTCAGGTCACTGATCAGCTTTTCCTCTTCTTCACTCTCCAACAGCACATTGTAGTTTTTCCAAAATGCCTTATTGTAGGGTCGCGACACAAAAATGTCTTCCGACCATTCCTTTTTTAACGCATCGCTCACCTGGGTAGAATCCCGGATCACTTCAGTAAACAAAATCTCCTGAATGGTATAGTAGAACTGTTCGTCCGGATCGATCCCCAATTCTTCCGCATTCTTCTCCCGGTCCGAGGAACGGTCCCCTATCTTCACCAACTTAGGCGTCTCATAATACAAGTAACTTGGGTACATTTTGTCGTCCACTTCCTTGTAGGTAAGCACCAGCTTGTGATTGATCTGCGTATCAAACAAACTCTTGCTTCTTCTTTTTTGTGCTTCTGAAGCGGCTACCAACTCATATTCGATCTTCTTAATGGCATAGTTGTCGTAATAAATGTACATCCAACCCCGTGGTTCGAAGCCTTCGTTGTAGATGTTGGGCGTATTCAAGCCTGCAAACTCACTTCCTTTCGAAATTTCGATCTTATACAGTTTTCGACCGTCATCCACCAGGATGGTATCAAGACGAAACTGATGTTTGTCCAGAATATCCTTCCCAAACAAGGAACGCTCGTCACCGGCATTTCGCACCAGGTTGAGCCTCCCTTTAAACAAGTTCTCCAAACCGTTGATGCGGCTGTCATTCCACTTGATGGCCTTGATCAACGAGGCTGTTTTAATAGTGTCTCGCACCAAATTTCTGGATCGAATATTTAGATTACGCTTGTTGTATTTCAGGTAGGAAGCATAGGAGAACAAACTGTCCACATCGCGAAGGTCGTAGCTCTTTCTAATCTCATCCACGTTGATCTTCAAATTGTCACGGGAGCCCGACGCATAACTGGAATCGTACATGGTGAGGGCACTCTCGATCAACCATTTGTATTCTTTCTTGTTACGCTCTTTATGTCGTAGGAACCCCTTTTGAAGGTAAGGTTCTTCGGGGAGGTTTCGCTCCAAGCGTTCGATGGCTCTAATCACGATATCGTTCCCTGTTTTTGGCCTAGTGGAAGCGGCCACCACTACTTCGTCCAGAGACGCGATATCCTCTTCCAGAAAGACATCCATGGTTGGGTCGAACTCGCTCACCAGAGTTTTGAAACTCTTGTAACCGATGGACGAAATAACCAAGGTATCGTTAGCCAAATCCCGAGGAACCGACAATAAGAATTTTCCATCCGAGTTACTCACGGTTCCTACCGTGGAGTTTTGCACATAGATACTGGCACTTTCAATGGGAGCGAAGGTCTGAAAATCGACTACTTTTCCTTTTAATTCGGTCTGTGAAAAAACCTGAGCGGAAAAAGTCACGAGCAGCAGGCTCAACATGATTTTAAATCCGGGGTGTTTCATTTCTTCTGAATTTGATTGTATGAACGGTACACATCCAACAAGAATGGGACCAAACTGAAAGCCTATTTAACACTAAGTCGCAGGCTTGTAATCCTTTCCGTCAATAACGATCTTGGCAATGATCTCTCGCAGGATCTCACTGGTACCACCGCCAATGGGGCCCAATCGGCTATCCCGAAGGTTTCTCGCAAGCGGATATTCTTCCACATACCCATAACCTCCCAATAACTGCAGACAGTCGTACGCAACCTCATCGGCCACCTTGGTCGATACCAGCTTGGCCATACTCGCTTCCTTGACCACGTATTCCCCGGCTCCCAATCGTTGCGCCGTGGTATAGTTAAACGCCTTACACATCTCAACTTCACTCGCCATTTGTGCGACTCGATGTCGCAAGGCCTGAAACTTATCCAGGGACTTCCCAAAGGCCAAACGATCCTTCATGTATTGGATGGTATATTCCAGCGCCCATTCACTTCTTGCATGTGCATTGATCGCCATCACCAGACGTTCCAGAGCGAGGTGTTGCATTAAGTAACTAAAACCTTTCTTCTCCTCACCCAGCATATTGGCAGCAGGAATGCGTACGTTATCGAAAGCGATCTCGGCAGTATCACTCGCACGCCATCCCAGCTTGTCCAACTTGGTAGCTGTGATCCCGGGCGTCTCCCGATCGATGACGAACATGCTAATTCCTTTGCTTCCCAATTCGGGATGTGTTTTGGCCGAAACCACCAAATAATCACTATACACTCCGTTGGTGATGAAGGTTTTGGATCCATTGATCACAAACTCATCGCCTTCCCGTACCGCCGTGGTGCGCATACCGGAAACATCGCTCCCGCCAAAGGGTTCGGATATGCATAGGCAACCCATTTTTTCTCCAGAAATACTTTGGGGTAGATATTTTTCTTTGATCTCCTCACTTCCTTCGGCGTTGATATGGGTCATCGCCAAATAAGGGTGCACCCACATGGCAGCCGCAAAACCACCGCTGTTGATCTTTTGCAATTCTTCCAGGTAGATCACCAGATAAAAAACATCCAGATCCAGGCCTCCATATTTTTCGGGATAGGAGATTCCGAAATAACCCATCTCACCCATTTTCTCCCAAATAAAACGATCGATAGTTCCGGTCTTTTCCCACTTCTCGATATGCGGAACCACTTCTTTTTGAAGAAAATCCTGAAAGCTCTTTCTAAAAAATTCGTGTTCTTCCGTGAAATACAAATTACTCATTCGCTACTTAGGTTTTAATTGGGATTCAGATAGAAGGGGTTATTCATCTTCAGCTCTTTTCAGAAGACCTCATCCGCTTACTGTTCAGCATACAAATATAACTCAATTAGCTTAAATCTCTGGGGAGTTATTCCGTCTATTTTCTTTAATTGGGCAAGCGAATCGATACCTGCCCGTACCCGTACAAATTCCCAGATATCCTTGGCCATTGCGAATGATATACCAGGTGTGGTAGAGATATCCGACGCCGATACTTTGTTGACATTCATTTGCTGAATAGTTCCTGGATGTGTAACGGTAAATTCCCTCAAAATGTTTTGTACGACAGCAGGTTGGAGTCCCCAAACGGCATACAACTGGTGATCGTTGGCAAAGCCACCTAAGTTGTTTCGCAGATCAATGATTCGGGCTCCCAGTGCAGGACCTACCCCGTAAACCTCTTGCAGGTCTTCGGAACTGGCTGTATTGAGATCCTGCTTTTCTGTTGATAAAAGCTGCCGATCTAATTTGTTATACCCATTATTGCCACCTTGCGACTTCCCTGTCCACTTCGGAAAACGAAATTGTTCCCTGATCTTGTCAAGTAAAGAATCGGAAATGCCGGTGACCTGTTGAAATTCAGTAGCCGAATTCACCCAGCGATCCTGCGCCCGGTATGCCTTCAATCGATCGAAGGCCGCTGGTGAGATACCTAGCGTATACGCCTTGTAATCGGTCATAAAATTGGGATTGAAAGAATACGTCATCGGTTGCTTCGACAGCAGCGCAGCGGCGCGCGCTGAGTCCATCTTTTCCTGCAGGTGGCAGAGCGTTGGACTCTGTATTTCGAACGAATCTTCTTCAGCAAAAGAAACAAAAAAATGAAGACAAAGCAGCCCTAGCAACAGGCCTAGCAATAAAAAGATCCCAATGCGCTCACTGTGATAAAAAGTGCATTGGGATCTGAGATCTCGTAAATTCATAACTCCTCATAATTAATAGTCGGGGAGTTAGAATTGGTATTTTTAGTTCTGCTAACGGGAAGCAACCTTGATCGCGTCCAGATAACGTCTGAGTTGTTTTTTCACAACCGGGAACAGGAAGTACAATCCAATCATATTTGGGAAGATCATCGCGAAGATCATCGCATCCGAGAATGCCCAGATCGAATTCATACTAGCCGCTGCTCCAATAACGATGAACAAACAGAATATGAGTTTGTACACGATATCGGCGGTCTTCCCTCTCCCGAAAAGGAATTTCCATGACTGCAATCCGTAGTAGGACCAGGATATCATAGTAGAAACCGCAAACAACACCACTGCTATGGTAAGGAATACGTCGGAGAATGGAATGTACTGTGCGAAAGCCTTGGAGGTAATTCCGGCACCTTCGTAGGCCACACCATCGATAAAGACGCTACCCGAACCATCGCCTCCAAATTCGAAGTATCCCCCGAAGTTGAAAATGATGATAACCAAAGCCGTCATGGTACAGATCACTACTGTGTCGATAAACGGCTCCAATAAGGCCACAAGTCCTTCACTTGCAGAGTATTTTGTTTTTACTGCGGAATGGGCAATGGAAGCAGATCCGGCTCCAGCTTCGTTAGAGAATGCTGCTCTCTGAAATCCTATCAACAATACCCCGATCACTGAACCAACTCCAAAAGCGGTTGGGTTAAAGGCTTCTTTTACGATTAAACCGATGGCATTGTCGATCAGACTGAAATTGCTAAAGATGATATACAAACAAGCTGCAATGTACATGACAGCCATAAACGGAACCACTTTTTCGGTTACCGAAGCAATTCGCTTGATTCCGCCAATGATAATAATACCTACTAAAATGGCCAATACCACCCCAACGATGGCTCCGGCAGCGGTACTTTCCCAATTGAACATTTCCTTGATCACAATGGTCGCCTGATTGGACTGAGCGGCATTACCACCACCAAATGATCCACCAATACAAAATACGGCAAACAACGCAGCGGCTACCTTACCAAGAGTTTTAAATCCTCTTTCTTTAAGTCCTTTGGAAATATAGTACATGGGACCTCCGTAGACCACCCCATTTTCATCCACGTCCCGATACTGAACCCCCAGGGTACACTCCACAAACTTGGTGGACATCCCCAGCAAACCACAAACGATCATCCAGAACGTAGCACCCGGACCTCCAAGGGCAATGGCTAACGCCACCCCGGCGATATTCCCATTCCCTACAGTTCCTGAAACTGCTGTGGCCAGAGCCTGGAAATGGCTTACCTCTCCTTCCTTGCTCTCATCACGAATCGTATCACGAATATCTCCATCAACTCCGGCATCCGGATCTCCAAGACCGTGTCCTTCAATTTCGTCGTACTTCCCTCGAACCGTATTGATGGCCTTCCCAAAATAGCGAATGTTCGGGAACCCAAAGTAGATAGTAAAGAAAGCCGCACTACCCACCAAAAGTACCAGAACGAACGGTATGGTAATCGAATCGCTTTGATAAACTGGGAAGAAGATAACGTTGGTAAAGAAGTCGGCTACAGGTTGAAAGGCTTCATCGATCTTCTGATCCAAACCGATTTCTTCAGTGTCTTGAGCCAGTAGTAAAAAGGGAGAAATAAATGCAAGGAGTGAAAGAAGATATTTCTTCATAATAGGTGCTATTGGTTAAAATTAGATTATAAGTTCAGCAAGAAAC
>JBCCHR010000155.1:0-7069 GCA_039028655.1 Bacteroidota bacterium | reverse complement strand
CAGCCATTGGTGTGATCGTGGCCATGTACATCTATTGTCGACGCGTCCTCAAGCGCCACATGCTCTGGGTTTTGGACCGGGTAGTGATCCCTGTGGCCTTTGGAGCCATTATGGTACGGATCGGAAATTTCCTTAATTCGGAGATCGTTGGAACCCCCACGGGAAGTGATTTTGGTGTTATTTTTGAAAAACTGGGTGAAGATTTTGCCAGACATCCGGCGCAACTTTATGAAGCCTTCGGATATGTATTTGTCTTCCTCATCCTTATGCGGGCCTATTGGAAGACCAACAAAGGGAATCAGTTAGGATATTTGTTTGGATTGTTTCTTGTTTTATTATGGTCGGTACGGTTTGTGGTAGAGTTCTTTAAGAAGAGCCAGGAAGGATTTGAAGACATGCTGGGCAATACCCTATCAACGGGACAATGGCTTAGCATACCGTTCATCATCGCTGGCGTGTATTTTATGGTGAAATCAAAAAATAAACTAGTGACCAATGAATAAAAGACTCATAGCAGCACTCTTAGTAGGCATGATGCTCCAGTCTTACGGTTGTAAGGACGGCGCCTCCAAGCAAGTACTTACCAAGGAAGTGACCTTCACCAAAGAAGGTGAACTGAGTTTGATGAAAGCCGAAACCGATTCGGTGATCGCTCAGCTTCAGATCGAATTTGCACGTACCGAATACGAAACCCAGACCGGACTGATGTATCGCAAATCCATGCAGGACGATCGCGGTATGCTGTTTATTTTTGACGACGAGATCCGTCGCTCCTTCTATATGAAGAACACCGAGTTTGCCCTCGACATCATCTACCTGGACGGCAACAAGAGAGTGGTGAGCATTCAGAAGAACGCCGTTCCCTTCGACAAATCATCCTTACCTTCAGAGGCACCTGCCAAATACGTACTGGAAGTGAATGCCGGGTTGAGCGACCGCTGGGGGCTGGAAGCCGGCGATGTGATGGAATACACAGAGGATTCAGAATAAAAAAAAGAAAACAAAAAAGAAACCCGCTCTCCATCGAAAGCGGGTTTTTTATTTCTGCGGAATACATCGCGCTATTTGTTCTCCTCTTCGTCTTCGTCCTTGGGATCGCTCAAGTCGATACCACGTTTACGCACCGTGTCGTAGAATACCGGTGTCGCGATGAATAACGACGAGTAGGTACCTACCAACACCCCGACGATCAAGGCGAAGATCAATCCGCGGATCGATTCAGCACCCAGGATAAAGATGGTTAACAATACAATGAGTGTTGTTAACGAGGTGTTCAAAGTACGACTCAAGGTACTGTTCAAGGCCCCGTTGATGATGCGATTCATCTTCCACGAGCTATGCTCATTAAAGAATTCACGGATACGGTCAAAAACTACCACCGTATCGTTCAGGGAGTAACCAATTACCGTCAGGATCGCCGCAATGAACGACTGGTCGATCTCCATGTTGAACGGCATGAACTTGTACGTAAGGGAGAAGATCCCCAATACGATCAAGACATCGTGGAATACCGCCGCAAAGGCTCCCAAACTAAACTGCCATCTTCTAAATCGCAAGAGGATGTACAAGAATACAACCACCAGCGATCCAAGTACCGCCCAGAAGGAGGATTTCTTGATATCGTCTGCGATGGTCGGACTCACCTTATAGTACCCCATTCGCCCTGCTTCTTTCTCTTCCTTGTCGGAGGTAAAATCGGCAAAGGTCATTCCATCCGGAAGGTGTGGCTTCAAGGTGTTGAAAAGTAAGGTCTCGATGGCAACATCGACCTCGGTTCCTGTTTCGTCTACCTTGTATTTGGTGGTGATCTTCAACTGGTTGTCGGCACCATAGGTCTTAGCCTCGGCACTTCCGTAGGCAGCGATCAGCTCCTGCTCGATCTCTTTCGCATCTACATCCTGATCAAAACGCACGGTGTACGTACGTCCTCCCACGAAGTCGATCCCCTGGTTCAATCCATTGGTGAACAAGGAACCTAAACTAATCGCGATCAAGATACCGGAAATGATATACGCCACTTTTCGCTTTTGAAGGAACTTAATGTTCACATTGCGGAACAGGTTCTTGGTCAAAGGCGTAGAACAGGTCAACGACTTTCCGTTTCGGGTGTAGCGGTCGATGAACAAACGTGTAATAAAGATCGCCGTGAACAGCGAGGTCGCAATACCGATCAATAAGGTAGTGGCGAAACCTTTGATAGGTCCGGTACCAAATACCAAGAGGATCAAACCGGTTAGACCCGTTGTGATGTTCGCATCGAGGATGGAAGACAAGGCGTTGCTGAAACCGTCGTTGATCGAATCTCGCTGCGATTTTCCTTTGGCCAGCTCTTCCCGTATCCGTTCAAAGATCAGTACGTTCGCATCCACCGAGATACCGATCGTAAGTACGATACCCGCAATACCGGGCAGCGTGAGTACGGCCGAGAGTCCGGCAAGGATTCCGAAGATAAATAAGATGTTTACCACCAAAGCGATATCGGCAAAGCCACCCGCTTTTCCGTAGTAAAAGATCATCCAGATCAATACGAAGGCAAGGGCGATGATGAAGGAAAGGATACCACTATCGATGGCTTCCTGACCTAAGGTAGGTCCAACTACTTCCGCCTGAATAATATCGGCAGAGGCCGGTAATTTACCAGCACGAAGTACGTTGGCAAGGTCTTCTCCCTCGGCAATGGTAAAGCTTCCCGAGATCTCACTACGACCTCCGGAGATCTTTCCGTTGTTAATTCCAGGCGCCGAATACACCACGTCATCAAGCACTACTGCGATCTGCGTCCCGGCCGTATAGGCAGCCTCGGTCATATCTTCCCAGATCTTGGCTCCGGCACCGTTCATTTGCATGGTTACGGACACCTCACCTTTGGCGTTGTAGGATTGCTGGGCATCGGTGATCACACCTCCACTCAAAGGGGCTTCGTCGTCGCGGTTTCCAACAAGTGCATACAAGCTGGTTACCTCTTCCCCGGCTTGCTGGATGTATTCAGGAATACTCCAAACAAACTTGGCATTCCGCTGGTCTCCCGTAAGCAATGAGCGAATTTCCGGCATACGCAGGTATTCGTTCACTTGAGCAGTATCGCTTAGTCGGAAAGCAACGATCCCGGGGTTGCCCGGGCGGTACTCGCTGAGCAATGACGTAAGCGGGTTGGGATTGTCCGACGCTTCTTCACTCTCTTCATCTACCCCCAACAATTCTGCAACGGCATCATCTTCGGTTTGGGTGGTGTCTTCTACTTCTTCAGCTTCTTCCTTTTCGTCTTTTGGTGAAAGGATCTCGCCCAATTTTTGATCGGCTGCTGCGATAAACGGCAACATATCCTCGGCCTTGATCACATCCCAGAACTCGAGCAAGGCGGTACGCTGTACCAATTCGGTAACTCGCTTAACGTCCTTGGCTCCCGGCAATTCAACAAGAATTCTCCCCGAGTTCCCCAAACGCTGCAAGTTGGGTTGGGTTACCCCAAATTTGTCGATACGTTTTCTGAGTACTTCGAAAGCCGATTCGATGGCCTCATCGATCTTACGCTCCAGGACGGCTTTTACATCGTCATTGGTGAAATTACTTTCGATCTGCCCTTCCAGGTTCTTGTTAAAAAAGATATCCGGGGAGGCCAGTTTGTTCTCACCGGGCAATTCTTCAAAGGCATTGAAGAACGACTCCAGGTAGGTTTCCTGTTCGCTGGTCTGGCGCACATCGGCACCGGCAAGTGCCTGGGTAAAGGCACCGTTCTTCGAACCGTTGGCAAGACCGCTCAAGATGTCTTTTACCGACACCTGCAGGATCACGTTCACACCTCCTTCAAGGTCAAGACCCTTCTGAAGCTGCTTCTCTTTTGAAAGTTTATAGGTAATCCCCAAAAATTGCGGGATGGTATCGCGCGATACCGAATCGAGGTATTGCGCCATGGCTTCGGCCCGTTCGTTGGGCTGTTCCTTGGTAAATTTGGCTTGCGAATAGGCTTTGGCCTCGTCCTCTACCTTGTTGGACACATAGGTGTAGGACAACTGGTACAAACTCACCAGTCCAAAGATGATCGCGAATGCTGTAATAAGTCCTTTATTTTGCATGCTTAATCGTGTTTAATTTTTTTAAAACCGGGTACATATAGAATGGACCCGTGCCTTAGCTACTAATTATGTTTCTATGATTTATTGGAGTGTTTTTTCTGAAAAACAACCCGGTCGCAGATCGGGAAATCGACGCTCTTACATCGAATATCTGCCGTTCATACGCGAAAGTATTAGGGCCCGCCACAGGCAGCATTATGAAAGCAATTCGAAGTTGATTCGAAGAAAGTTGGCGGTGGTGCCCTTACCCTAAGGGGCCGGCACGCACATCGGGAATGTTGCGCGAAGAACGATCAATGTGTATCGATTGTCGCCTGTGAAATTGAAAGGCAACTCGCTCCACGATCGTGGCAACGTCGACCTGAGTATTCCCGTTTGGTTGGTCGAGCACCTTAATAATACCCTGGTGAGGATCCGGAGCCGGTTCCACCATCAGGCCATCAATATCGATATCCACTAATTTGTGGATCTCGGAAATATTGAGCTCGTACTCAAAAAAGTTAGAATCTCCTGGTAGTTCGGTGGGAAGGGCTGGCTCGTCGTCTCCGGTGATGGATAGGGTTGCTCCCTCGGCCAGTAGCTCCTTCACGACGGCTACCTCAACATCGCTGAAGTAGGTAATCTTGAGCCGTCCGTTGGACGCCTCCTGCACACGAATGTTCTGTACACCCAGCAATTCCAGTCGTTCCTTCACTGCCGATACCGCGTTGCATGCATCGTCCTGAGTGACGGTACGATCGTTGAACTCAACAACGATCTCCTGGTTAGGCATCGTGGATGGCTCCCAATTGATACCAAACAAGGCCAGGATCAAAATAAGAATACTAAGGTACCCCTTCGTTTTCATGCGCCAAATATAAAGAATTATCAACGCTATTACCAGAAAGTTAGCAGAATAATGTGCGACAAAAAAGGAAGCGAAAAATCAGCAATAAAAAGTATTAATCTTTGAGCGGAGTTACGGAATATTGCAATACAGTTATCCTGGGTATGGGACCTGCCGCAATATTGTTGGCAAGCTCTTTGGCCTCTTCTTCGGTGAAATCTCCATTGATCTCAGACCGACCCCCACTAATAGGCCCATTATTTACACCGGGAGCAGACACGACCAAACCATCGAGCACAATGGCAATTTGCGTGTGATTCTGATACGCTTGCAGGGTCATTTCCTCCCAAATGAGGGATCCTTCCGCGTTCATCTGAAGCGTCACCACATCAATTCCAATGGGATTAAGTCGATGGCCGGCTTCGGTGACCATACTGCCATCGATCACGGGTCTGCCATGGCTACCTGTTGCAGCTGCATAGAGTTCGAAGATCGAATCGTTAACGCTCGAACGTCCCCAGAGAAATTTGGTTGGACCCAGATCCGGCGGAATAAAATCCAGTACTCTTTTATTCCTCAGATGAGCATTTAAACTCGCAGTGTCGGAGGCTACCACTCCGAACAAAGCCGAACCTGTAGACATTGGATTATCTGAAATCATTCGAATTATAGGCCCGTACTCTAGGCTATCGTGTTCCTTTAAATAGGCATCGGCTTCCGTTATAAAATTCAGCATTTCCGACTTACTGTGTAGCAAATAAAATTCTAGGTGGGCCGAGTATGTGAGATATTTCAGTACACGCTCTGCCGGGGCATCGGTCTCAAAACTAAATCGAATGGTATTGTTGTCCGACATCTTCTCAACATCGGGATAGGCACCAAATTTTTCGAAGCGGGCTTTGATAGCCTCGATGGCACTTTTTATTTCTTCTTCGGAAGCATATTCCGCTGCCAATTCCAATTGGGCGTCGATCCGCTTATCCGGCTTTGGACCGAAAGACTGGCAGGAGTAGCAACAAAGTATTCCGAAGAAAACAAAAAGAAAGAGACCATTACGAAGCATAACAATAGGGTATTAAAAAAGCCGCCCGAAGGCGGCTCTAAAGTAGTTAATTTGTTTTATACATCCAGCAAGCCATTGGTCTTGCTCACACCGGCAGCACTTTCCTGCATGTGCGCCTTTTCTGCGTCGTTGAGATCGAGTTCGATCACCTTTTCGATCCCATTTCGACCCAATTCCACAGGCACTCCGATACAGAGGTCGTTAAGCCCATATTCTCCCTCAAGCAGCGTAGAGCAAGGGAAGATTTTCTTCTGGTCGCAGGCAATGGCCTGTACCAATCCGGACACGGCAGCTCCGGGAGCATACCAGGCAGAAGTACCCAACAATTTGGTAAGGGTAGCCCCTCCTACTTTGGTATCTTCCTTCACCTGGGTCAGGCGGTCTTCAGAAATATAATTAGAAACAGGAATACTATTGCGGGTGGCAAAACGCGTAAGTGGCACCATTCCTTTGTCGCTGTGTCCTCCAATCACCATACCGTCCACGTCGCTGATCGGGGCACCTAATGCCTCCGCCAAACGATATTTGAAGCGGGCACTATCCAGGGCACCTCCCATCCCGATGATACGGTGCTTAGGAAGGTCGGTGGTTTTGTGTACCAGGTAGGTCATGGTATCCATTGGGTTACTCACTACAATAATGATCGCATTGGGCGAGTGTTCGATCAAGCTGGACGAAACCGACTTCACGATCCCGGCGTTGATCCCGATCAATTCCTCACGGGTCATTCCCGGTTTTCTGGGAATCCCGGAAGTGATCACACAGATATCGCTGCCCGCCGTTTTGCTATAATCGTTGGTGGATCCGGTGATCTTGGTATCAAAACCATTGAGGGAGGCCGTTTGCATAAGGTCCATGGCCTTACCTTCGGCATATCCTTCCTTGATATCCAACAATACTACTTCGCTGGCGAAGTCTTTAATAGCAATGTATTCTGCACAACTGGCGCCCACTGCTCCGGCTCCCACTACGGTAACTTTCATAGGTAATAAGTACTTTTTATAGGGTTCAAACTGAGGTGCAAAGGTAATAAGTGAAGCGGCCAAATAAAACCGATTCAGGCAGTATTATCAGCGGAATCAGGAAGGGTTAGAATAGGCCTGTTTG
>JBCCHR010000154.1:0-7103 GCA_039028655.1 Bacteroidota bacterium | reverse complement strand
CTCTGTACCTTTATCGTAGCTTCGATCAAAGGTTTGGGATTTCAGGACACCTTCGCGATGTATAATGATTCCGGTAACTTGTGGATGCTCATCACCCTCGGAGCACTCCCCAACCTGGCAGTCTTCTTTGGGTTCCTGAGACTAAACCGCGAATATCGTGCACGAGGAGTGCTATTGGCTACCTTCGCCGCGGCGATCGCGGCCTACCTAATCTATTTCTTATGAAGTACTATCTCATCGCAGGCGAGGCTTCAGGAGATTTGCATGGAGCTAATTTGATGGAAGCCCTTAAAGACAGGGACCCCGGGGCTCAGTTTCGATTTTGGGGAGGCGATCTCATGCAGCAGGTGGGTGGCAGTCTTGTCAAGCACTATCGAGATCTGGCCTTTATGGGATTTGTGGAAGTACTGCTCAATCTCAGAACCATACTCAAGAATATCAAACACTGCAAGGCCGATATTGAGGCCTTCCAACCCGACGTTATCATTTTCATCGACTATCCGGGCTTCAACTTGCGAATAGCCAAATGGGCGCGCCAAAAAGGGTACGCTACACATTACTATATTTCACCGCAGATCTGGGCCTGGAAAGAAGGTCGCATTAAGGACATTCGACGAGACGTAGACGCCATGTATGTCATCCTTCCCTTCGAAAAGGAATTTTACGAAAACAAACATCAATTCCCAGTACACTTCGTGGGGCATCCACTCATTGATGCAATTGCCAAACGGGCTCAGGTGGATCCGGATGAATTCAGAAAAGAAAACAAACTGGACGATCGTCCTATCATCGCCCTGTTACCTGGAAGCAGGAAACAGGAGATCTCAAAAATGCTGAAGGTGATGCTTTCGGTGGCCGATGACTACCCCAACTATCAGTTCGTGATTGCCGGTGCACCCAGTGTGGACGCTTCATTTTATGCTGAATTTATTCAGAATAACAACGTCCACTTACTACTCAATAAAACCTACGACCTGCTGAGCCTGTCAACTGCCGCCCTAGTAACCTCGGGCACTGCTACCCTTGAAACCGCTTTGTACAAGGTACCGCAGGTGGTTTGCTACAAGGGGAATCGTATTTCTTACGAGATCGCCAAGCGCGTGATCAAACTCAAGTACATCTCCCTTGTCAACCTTATTCTGGATAAACCAGCCGTGACCGAGCTCATCCAGACTGAATTCAACACCCGAAAACTAAAAGAGGAACTGGAGAAGATCTTGGACGATTACCATCGAGCTGTGCTATTTCTGGACTATTACGATCTGGAAACCAATTTGGGTGGGAAGGGTGCCAGCGAAAAAACCGCCGGACTCATAGTCGAGACCATCAGGAATGGCTAATTAAAGGGCCGCAAACGGCACCAAAACCAATACCAGAATCGCCACAACCGCCATCACTTTTACAAATATAGAGACATCGCTACCTTGATTGCCCACCTCTCCCTTGGCCTGTTCCACCAGCAAAAATGGTGAAACAATGTTTTTCTCTTCGGAAACGACAAGGTCCTCGTTGACCAGGCGTATGCTGCGAAAAACGTTTACAAACCAGATAGCCAAAACCACGAAAAACACAAACGTAAGTATGTTTAGCGCCTCTAAAATAGTGGGATCGTTCAATGGCGAAACCAAGTCTCCGTAGATCAAAAAGTGATGCATTTTTTTTGAGTTTACCCCAAATCTATTAAATTTAGAAAACCAAATCTGCATTTTTTCATGAAAAAAGCACTACTCCTTGCGCTTATCACCCTCTTTTTAACCTCTTGCGGATCTTCCCGAAAAACCACCGAAACCCAAGTTATTGGGACCACTACAACCGTCGCTTCCTCCAAGCGGATCCATAAAGTAGTGCAGCACGCCAAAAGCTTTACGGGAACGCGTTACAAGTTTGGCGGCACCGATCACCGTGGAATGGATTGCTCCGGCTTGGTCTATGTTTCTTTCAAAGAAGAAAATATTGCCCTGCCAAGGATCTCGCGTGAAATGGCTACCAAGGGTATCCGTCTCAAACTCTCGGAAACCGAAAAAGGCGACCTGGTGTTCTTCCGGACCAATAAAAACCGTAAAACCATCAATCATGTGGGGTTGGTAGTGGAGAACAAGAGAGGAAACATTCGGTTTATCCACTCCACCAGTTCCAGAGGGGTCATCGTTTCCTCCCTGGACGAGAAGTATTGGAAAAATGCCTTTGTAGAAGTGCGGCGCGTGATTTAACTTTGCCGTAATCACATTGCTCCCCGGTTGGTCATACAAAGTTGTGAACCATTACCGGGATGAAATTCATTCAGTTTTTTGTTGTTAAGATTTCCCTATGCTTCGCCCTTGGCATTGCAATAGGCGAGCTTACTGGTATTTCATTATTCTTTTTGCTGAAGACATTCGGCCTGACGACGCTGCTATTGCTTGTGGTGTGGATTCGTGATCGCAAGCGGCTTCGACCTGGATGGCATTTTGGGATCTTGCTCTTCACGACCATCTTTTTGTTAGGCTGGATCCATTGCGAAGCACAACGACCCGCATACAAAGCCCATTTCTTCAGTCAACACTCAATAACAGCCGATCAACAAATCCTTCACCTGAAAATAACCGATCTACTGAAATCAACCGATTACTACGATCAATACTATGCCAGCGTAGTACAATTGGATGAGCAGAAAACCACCGGAGCATTATTGGTGCGTATCTCCAAAAAAACACAAGTTCCCCAATTCGAGGTCGACGACTTACTATTGGTATTTGGTGTGCCGGAGAGGATTCCAGGGCCACTTAACCCGCATACCTTCGATTATCGGAAGCACTTGCATTATCAGGGGATTTATTACCGACTTACCTTATCAAGCACAAACATTGTGGATTGTAAAACAGGAAGGCGAACCATCAAAGGCATCGCTCACCAGACCCGGTCGCATATTGTAGAAAAACTCTCCCAGCAACCCCTGGGAGCCGAGGAACGTTCCATTATTAGTGCATTGCTCTTGGGCGACAAAACTCAAGTAAACAAAGACCTAAAGTCGCAATATGCCGAAGCCGGCGTGCTTCATATTTTGGCGGTCTCCGGCCTGCACGTGGGAATCTTATTTATCATATTCACGCGAGTTCTTTCACCGCTGGATCGTATCCCACATGGAGGCACCTTTCGAGTACTTTTGGTGATTACCCTGCTCTGGGGGTTTGCCTTCCTGGCAGGTTTATCACCCTCCGTGGTTCGTGCCGTAACCATGTTTTCCCTCTTTGCATTGGCACAACTTCTCAAACGTCCTTCCCACCCTCACAACACCCTCTTTCTGGCCTTTCTAATATTGCTTATCGCCAACCCATTTTGGCTATTCCATGTGGGATTTCAGTTTAGTTTTCTGGCGGTTTTCTTCATTATTTGGCTGCATCCAATGATATACGGTTGGTATGTTCCAAAATTCAGGATCGACAGGCGGTTGTGGGAGATCGGTTCGGTGAGTATCGCCGCCCAAATGGGAATTGCCCCCTTAAGCATCTATTATTTCCATCAGTTCCCCGGTTTGTTCTTCGTGAGCAACCTTGTGATCCTGCCTTTTCTGGCGATCCTGCTTTCCATGGGTATGTTCGCTATTGTGCTCTCGGTATTCGATGCCCTCCCTACTTTCCTAGCCATAGGTTACCATCAAATGATCGGGCTCCTCAACCGATTTGTGGCATGGATCGCCAGACAGGAATCATTTCTCATTCAAGAGATCAGCTGCTCCGCACCACTCATGATCGTTTCGTATGTAGCGTTGGTCACCCTTGTTTTGTTTCTGAAGAATCGCAGGCCCGGGCGGCTCAGATCGTTGCTTGCTGCCCTCAGTCTTGTTTTGGCCATATGGATCTATGAGCGGTGGGAACAACGTTCGGAATCCTTGATCGTATTTCACAAATACGATTCCACCATGATAGGACATCGTTCCGGTTCAAAGTTTCGTTTATTTTCTTCGGAAGCACTTGCGGCAAAAGAATATCCGGTACGCGACTACCGAATTGGTCAGGACATATCACAAGTACAATCGGCACCGCTACCTGATGTTTTTGCTTTTGGTGGATGCACTTTTCTGCGCATTGACAGTACGGCCGCATTTGTTTCCGAAGAAATCGAAGTCCTGCTACTCACACAGAACGCTAAGGTACATTTGGATCGCGTGATCGACCAACTGAAGCCCACGATCATTATCGCCGATGGCAGCAACGCGCCCTGGACCACTGCTCGATGGAAAGCTACCAGCGATCGAAGAAAAGTGAGATTTCATAACACAAAGGAACATGGAGCCTTTGTAATGGACAAAAACTCAACATACGATGTGCGAAACTAGCTCCTTTAAAATGTGCCTTTGAAGTTTTCCTGATAGGCCTGCCAGGCTTCCATGGTGGTAAGCTCTTTGTAGTCGTCGTTGGCGATCATCTTGAGATAGATCTCGATCTGCTGCGGCGATTTGTATCCTGGAATTGCCTGAATGAGCGTTCCGTCTTCTTCAAAAAAGACCAGGCTGGGATATCCCTGGAGCTTGAGGGCATCGGCAAAGAAATGCGTGGCATTGCGCCCTTTACGCGCCGGTTGGTAATTGGGATTGGTGTAGGTAAAATTTTGATAGGTGATCTCTTCAGGACCCTCCGCATTAAACTTCACCGGATAATAATTCTCGTTGATAAAATTAGCCACCTTGTCGTTTCCGAAAGTGTTTTTATCAAGTAATTTACAGGGGCCACACCAAGTGGTGTAGACATCCATAATGATCTTCTTGGGTTCTTTTTCCTGGGCAGCCAGGGCCTCGTCCATGGTCATCCAATTCACCTTCTGGGCGGCAATAGATAGCGAAGACAGGCATAGCGCAAATAGCAATAGTTGTTTCATAGTAAAGTAGGTAGGGCGATTATTTATCAGTCTTGAACTGGGGCTCGAACGACTCAAAATGAGCATCAAATGCATCCTGGGTTGTGATCTCTTTCCAGAGGTCGGTTCCGAAGAATTTCAAATAAAACTCCATTTGTTGCGGCGTTTTGTACCCTCGAACGCGGTTGATCAAGCCTCCTTGCTCGTCGAGAAACAAGACGGTGGGATAGGCACGAACGCCCATATAAGTAGCAAACTGGTGCTGACTGTTCCTTCGATTAGCTTTGGCCGGATCGTATCCCGGGTTGGTATAGGTACGTTTGGAATCGGTCACTGGTTCGTTCCCTTCTCCATTGAACTTCACCGCATAAAAATTCTTATTGATATACTTGATCACATCTTTATTACTGAAGGTATTCCGGTCCAACAACTTGCAAGGGCCACACCAATTGGTATACATATCCACAAAGATCTTTTTGGGATTTTTGGCCTGTGCGGCGACCGCTTCGTTCATCGTCATCCAATTGATCTTTTGGGCCGACAGGCTCCCGGTGATCAACAATAGGGTAAAAAGTAATGCGTATTTCATTGATATATTCCGTCTTATGGGTTGTAATATAACAAAAAACGTTCCACAAAGGGAACGTTTTCTGATACTTTGTCTTGATTTTAACGTACGCCGTGCATCAGACGTTTTAGCAACGGATGTAGCATGAGCGACACCAGACCCAAGCCAATGGGAACGATGGTGAATATCAGGAAGAAAGTGGATAGACTATATTCCTGAGTTATTCGCTCGATATCTCCACCCACGTAATGCGCCAATTTGTTTCCAATGGCAATAGCCAGGTAATACACACCAAACATGAAGGCGATCATACGTACCGGGATGAGCTTACTGAGATATGACAGCCCCATGGGTGAGAGACATAATTCTCCCAGCGTATGGAACAGGTATGCAAATACGACCCATGCCATGGTTAGGCTTGCTCCCTCTGCTCCTGCCGGTACATTTCTTGCGCCAAATGCGAGGAACGCGAAACCTACACCCAACAGAAACAGCCCCAGGAAGTACTTGACCGAGGCCGGTGGATTGTAGCGACTGTCCCACCATTTGGTGAACAGGGGTGCAAACATGATAATAAAAAGTGAGTTAAGAATAGCGAACCAGGTAACTTTCACTTCAGTTTCTGTAGCCTGGAACTCAACCCACAACTTATAAATTACGATGACCCATATAATAACAAAACTGAATCCAAGTATGATATTTGAACGGCCAATTCTGTGGAATGTCTTTCTGAACAAGCTTACGAGCACATAAGTGATAATCAGTAGAGGAACAATGGTAACCAACAGGTCAATTATTTTGAACGTGGTTGCCGCATTACCTTCGAGCACTCTATCCGTAAAGTCACGAATGTAAATGGGCATCGAACCAGCTGCCTGCTCAAAAGCCGCCCAAAAGAACACCGTAAAGATGCAGAATATGGCAAATGCGATCATCCGGTCTCTTTCAATTCGTACGTACCTGGGTATTCTTATGATCAGTAACAATATAAAGGATATCGCCGCCAATAGTGCAAAAAAGAGTGACTCTCCCATGCCGGCTATTTCAAAATTCAGGGTATCGATATTTCCAATCTTATATAAAGGGTCATTGATCACAAAGATTAGTGTGGAGACAATAAAAATGATCATTAACGCCCAATCAACGATCAAAAATTTATTCGGTTTATGAGCAACGGTTTCTTTACCTGCAACTTCAGTTTGCACTGCTTCCTCAGTATCAGTGGTTTTTACCGGTTTATCACCAATATTTCCGAACAGTGGCTGCGCAAAATAGAACTGTAGCATTCCCAATAGCATGAATATGCCCGCAAGACCGAATCCATAACTCCAGCCAACAACTTCACCAACCCAACCACAGAGCATGATTCCGAGAAAAGCCCCGGCATTCACACCCATATAAAAGATATTATAGGCGCCATCCTTCTTTTCGTCATGCCCCTCATACATCTTGGAGATAATAGAGGTCATATTGGGTTTGAAAAAACCATTCCCGAAGATCAGTAGAGCGATCCCGATGTATAAGGACGTTGGGGTTTCAATGGCCATCGAAGCGTGCCCGAGGGTCATGAGCAAGGCTCCTATCACGACCGCCATACGATAGCCAATCTTATTATCGGCCAACCATCCTCCCAATAATGGAGTGAGGTAAACGAACAAAGCATAGGTGCCAAGTAATGATAATGCAGCGGACGTCTTCTGAT
>JBCCHR010000153.1:0-7158 GCA_039028655.1 Bacteroidota bacterium | reverse complement strand
GTTATGTATAGAGAAGAAGGCGCATTCGAATATCCAGTGGGTACGGTATTTATCAAACATTTTGCGCTGGCTCTGGATGAGAGGATTCCAGAATTGGTTCCATAGTAAATGGCGTCGATACGATACAACACAACAGCCTTGAGGTGGATGTTCCAATGCTCCAGGGTATTGGCTCCGGTAAACGAATTGTACCACACCTTGGAGCCCAGAAAGCACAGGATGATGAATACGGTTACCCAAAGGAAGAGCTTTCTCCGGCTAACCCGAAATTTGGGCAGTAACACCAAATAGAACAGCAACGGACCGATGACATAGGCAAACTCTTCAATGGGCAGACTCCAGGATTCAGTAAAAAAAATATTCATCCCGAAATTGAAATTCTGTAGAAAACCAAAGTACAGCGGCAGGGTATCGGGCAGGTCCCTCCCTAAATAGATCACCAGACCAATATTGAGCAACAGTACCAGGTAGTAGTTGGGTAGGGTTCGAAACCACCGGCGAACCAGGAAATATTGCAGATGTTTGATGGTAAAGTCCTCGTTGGTAAAAATCCGAAACAAGATCCTTCCTATCAAAAATCCGCTGAGTACGAAGAATATCTCAACTCCCATCACTCCGGAAAGGCGGAGCAGGGCTGCAAAAGGTCCGTCGGCTGAGGGAAAAACCCAAAGTGCATGAGAGCCCACCACAAACAAAATGGCGGCGGCTCGCATGACGTCCAATCCGAAGATCCGTTTTTGATAATCTACTTTCAAAAAAACTGGATTAGCTGTTGGAACGAAGGTAGTAAAAAGCCACGTTATTTATTCTTCGACCAATGATGACGTAGGATGATCGCGATAAGAATAACACCGCTGAGAATGTCCAATGCAGATCCTATGGCCAGTAAAACCCCACCGTTGAAGGGACCCAATTCCCAATGTAGGATTCTGAACAATGCCCCAATGACGGTCACCAGAATCCCAATGACAAATACGATAATGGCCGGAATAAAATTCCTGAGTTTCATCTAGAAAAGACTGGTAATGATCTCTTCGATCGTGAGGCCTTCCGCCTCTGCCTTGTAGTTTTTGATAAGTCGGTGGCGCAGGATACCTACGGCTACTTTCTGTACGTCCTCGATGTCCGGAGAGAATTTTCCATGCAGGGCCGCGTAGGCCTTGGCACCCAGAATGAGGTTTTGAGAGGCTCGTGGGCCGGCACCCCAATCGATGTATTTCTGTACCAATTCAGTTGCCGCCTGGCTCTTCGGACGGGTTTTACCGACCAATGTTACGGCATACTCGATCACATTGTCTGCCACAGGCACACGACGGATGAGCTGCTGGAAATCGATGATCTCCTGGGCGGTAAACAACATATCTACCTTGGATTGTTCTCCGGTGGTAGTGGTTTTTACTACTTCCACTTCTTCCTGAAAAGTGGGATACTCTAAATTAATGGCAAACATGAAACGGTCCAATTGCGCTTCGGGCAATGGATAGGTACCTTCCTGTTCAATGGGGTTTTGTGTGGCCAGCACAAAATACGGTTGATCCAGCTTGTAGTGATGCCCACCTACTGTCACGGCACGTTCCTGCATAGCCTCCAGCAAGGCAGCCTGGGTTTTAGGTGGCGTTCTGTTGATCTCGTCGGCAAGAATGATGTTTGCGAAAATGGGCCCTTTGATAAATTTGAATTCCCGATTGCTATCCAGGATCTCCGATCCCAAAATGTCGCTCGGCATTAGATCGGGTGTAAACTGAATTCGTTTGAATTGGAGTCCGAGTGCCTCGGCCACGGTATTTACAAGCAGTGTTTTGGCCAATCCCGGCACCCCGATCAATAGGGCATGACCACCGGAAAACACAGATAGAAGTACTTGTTCTACGACCTCATCCTGCCCTACGATTACTTTCTTGATCTCTTTGCGTAAGGCGTCGTATTTGGCCACCAGTTGTTGCACTGCTGCTACATCGGACATAAGCTCTAGTTGAGTTGGTTAATTTTTGATCCAGTTACTTGAAAAATCGCAGTCGTAGTAGTCCTGGTTCACATTCACATAGGTATCCAGGATCTTTTTGTTCTGCCATTTCTCGATGGCGCGAATTTGTTTTTCCTTCAAGGCCAGGTCCTTGATCTTTTCGTAGTCCTTACTAAAGTCGGCCTTGTGCTCAGCATATTTCTTGGTCACCGTTAGGATCTTGAACTTACTGCGTCCGGTTCGATCACGATCGGTGAACACCTTGGACACTTCTCCTTCAGTTAGATTGTACACCTGGGCACTCAATGTGGGTTCCATTTTGGTAAGGTCGAAACGGGTATCGAAGGAAACCGGATTTACCAATTGCCCACCGTTGTTTCGGGTTTCTTTTTCGTCGGAATACTGTCGTGCTGCCGTGGCAAAGTCGATCTTCTCATCAATAATACTGGCTCGGATGGTATCGATGCGCGCCCTGGCTTCGTCTATGGTAGCCTGTGATACTTCCGGTAGCAGAATGATATGACGTACGTCCAATTCCTGTCCGCGAACGCGGTCTACGGTAAGCAGGTGCCAACCAAATTCGGTCTCGAACGGCTCGCTCACTTCTCCTTCCAAAAGTGAAAATGCCATATCCTTAAATTCCTTGGCCATGGGCGAATTGCGTTTCACCCCTTCAATGAGCCCACCTTTTTTGGCGGTGGCATCTTTAGAATACAGTACAGCCTTTGTAGCGAAACTCGAGCCATTTTCTACGATATCTCTTCGGAAGGCATTGAGACGGTCTACCACTGCCTGTTTGGCGCTTTCGGTAATAGCCGGTTCGATAACGATTTGCGCTACTTCCACTTCGGCGCTAAAGAAGGGACGCTCATCCTCTGGTATTCCGAAGAAAAACTCACGCACCTCTTCTGGCGTTACCTCTACGTTCTCAACCACCTTGCGTTGCATCTCTCCTGCCAGCATGAGAGTTTTATTGGTGGCAAACAACTCCTGCTTAAGCTCGTCGATGCTGTTCTTTTTGTAGAATTTGGCCACCTTTTCCTCATCGCCTCCAAACTCGCTAATGATGTATTGCATTTGCTGTTCGATACGTTGGGTGATCTCGGCATCGCTCACTTCCAAACTATCTTGCTTGGCATGATGGGCATATAGCTTGTCTTCCATCAACTTACCCAACAACTGGCAACGTGTTACACCTTCGACGGAAATGCCTTGTTGCTGCAATTCCACATAACTTTTATCAATATCGCTATCCAACACCACGTACTCTCCTACTACTGCGGAAACACCTTCGGCCTTGAATCGCTTAAAGGTCTTCACCGTATCTTTTTTGACAACTTCCTTGGTCACCACATCCTGAATGGCATTGGTGCTGTCGATTACCACCTCCTGCGCCAGCATGGCTTGCGTTATAAACATCAAAAGCAGTGCAATGATGCTACTGCTTAGAGAAAGTTTCAAATTTTTTGTCCTTGATCGCATCTTTTGTAATGTCCTTTTCTAATTTCTTTATGAGTTCAAGTTTTCTCTTGTTCAGGATGATCTGCTGAATGGTGGGAGCTACGTACGATAAAGGCGCGGTCTCATTCCGGTTCAACACATCCTCAATTTTCACCAAATATACTCCTAATGAATCTTGTAGTCGTGTAAAATTTGATTTTTTTAACACTTGGTTCTCCGACCCCTGAATGGCCGGAATACTACTCATCAAACTTTCTTTTTTCACCCAGGTCGAATCATTGAAATTGTAAGCAATAAATTTGAGGCTCAGCTCATTAAGCTCCTCTTGATCTTCCGATTCAAAGCGCGTGAATTTCTCGGTAACCGAATTCAAATTTCCAAAGTTTTCACCCACCTGGATGAAACGCACTTTCAAGAGTTGCTCGTTGAGACGAAAGTTTTCCTTGTTTGCCTCGTAATATTGCTCCATTTCTCTCTCGGTAACCGTACTATCCAATTGCATAGAAACGATATTGCTCTTGTAGGCCTCCGTATACAGATCCGTCTGGTATTGATTCACCAGCTTGTCGTAGGTTTCCAATTCGTCATCACTCAAATTGATCTTGGCCTGGTCAATAAGCAGCTGCTGGGTCGCCCATCGCGTGACAAAATTATTGACGAGCAAGGCACTGTCCTCTGTCGAGGCAGCCTCCGAAACCAGATCGGCAATATCTTCCTCATACAAATAGGAGTCGTTTACCCTGGCAATTGGAACTCTGGCATCCTCCTGCTTGAAATAATCACAAGCAGCAGCAAACAGTAAAAGTGCAATTAGGAATGGGGAAATTCGTTGCATTATGACTTAAGTTCCTTCTTGATTCGTTTGAGGGTTTTCTGATTAATGTCTACTTTAAATTTGTTTCGAAGCTCGTTCATCCAGGTTTCTTCCACATAGGCCTGATAATCGCTGATCACCTTTCCTTTGGTTTGTTCGAATTCTTTGGGTGAAGGAACCATGACATCGCGTACCACTACGATGATAAACGAATCGTTCTCCAAATATATTTTGGAAATACCCTTTTCAGCAACAAATCCTTGCGGCAACTCCCTGCGATCGGTCTCAAAAACCCCCTCGGTGAGTAGCACATTCACTTCCTTGACCGAATTGAGTGCCTCTTTGATTTCTTTTGGACTCTTACCCGCTCTCAACATATCGTTTACCTCCTGGATCACAGATTCCTTGGTCGCACCCAGGATGGACACATCCGCACGTTCCTTCCACATATAGTTGCTACGGTTCTTTTCGAAAAATGCCAATTGCCCAGTGCTATCTTTCTTCGCTTTGCGCCATACATTCTTACCCATCACGTCAAAGATGAGCAGACCATCGCGATACTCACTTATGATGGCTGCGTAATCGGCGTTCTCCGCCTCTAGTTTTTTTCTGAAGAAAACCTTCAACTCCTGGGTTTCGAACTCATCAAAATAATCAGCCAATAACACCACCTTGTTTTTGTAGAGCTTGCTTTTGAGTTGTCGTTGCTCAATATACCCGGCAAAATCCGAAAAATATACATCCTTGGTGTTGGCAATGGTAAACAGTTTCTTGTTTTGTTGCGGAAGGAGGGTGTCCATTTTCCATTTTCTAACCAGTACGCTGTCCGTGACGTAGGTATCGAAGAATGGCAAATAGCTGTCGTGCTTTTGGAAACCAAATTTCTCTTTGATCTTTTTCTTCACGGCATTGGTTACAATTTTCGACCGGCTTCCCTCTTTTACTCTGCGCTCCAGCATCGCGCGCTTCTCTTCGTAGGGGGGAATTGGGTGCTTCTCTTCCAAACGGATAATGTGCCATCCAAAGCTTGAACGTACAGGTTTACTAATATCGCCCGGCTTTTCAAGTTCATAGGAGGCATCCTCGAAGCGATTCGATCTCAGATCTCCTTTGCTGAATTTTTTCAATTTACCTCCCTGCTTGCCGGAGTTCTTATCATCCGAATATTGCTTGGCAAGACTTTCGAAGGACTCCCCCTGCTGCAGCAGTGCATAAATCTCGTTGATGCGCTCCTTGGGGTCAAAGCTTTGGGTGGTATCTCTCACCGAGACCATGATGTGCGAGACCGTGATCTCCGGCAATTTTGCCCGGCGGTCATGCACCTTGATAATATGGTAACCAAATTGGGTTCGAACAATCTCCGAAACATCGCCTACCGCTGTCGCGTAAGCCCCACTCTCAAAGGGATACACCAATGAGAACGCTGTGAAATAACCCAAATTACCTGCGGTCTTCTCAATATTGGGTTCTTCGGAAGTCTCTTTGGCCAATGTAGCAAAATCCTCTCCAGCGATTGCACGATCGCGAATAGCATTGATTTTTTCATAGGCCGCCAGGGTATCCTGAGGCACGGCTTCATAGGTCACCCGGATCAGGATATGAGAGGCCTCAATCTCTTCCAACCCACGTTCGTAGGCCTCGCGGGCGAGTTCAGAGGTTACTTTTTCTTCATAGATATAATTTCTGGATAACTGCTCTTCGTACTTGGCAAAATCCTTCTTGTATGTATTGCTCTCATGGAATCCCTGTTCGTAGGCCTCGGCCACCTTCAATTTGTAGTCCACGAATAATTGCAAATAACCATCCACGGTTTTTTGTGATTCCTCCTGGACGAGGTCCAGGTTTTTCTTGTAAACTCGTTTGAATTCGCTCGCCAGAATCGGGCGATCATCAATGGTGAGAAGAATATCCTTCTTGTTTTGAGAAAAGGCCGTGGAAGCCACAAAAAACAAGGTTACCACTGCAAAGAAAAATCTGTTCATAATCGATTAAATTTTATAATATCGAAACCCAGCAAAAATAAAAAAAACTGGGCGTTACACAAGTTCATTAACACAAGCTTATCAATGTTTGTTCATCACCTCTCATATGCCGAAAAATCCGTAAATTGTGACATCTAATCTAACCAGCAAACGATATGAAATACACTTCCGAAATCGTCATTGATCTTCCGAGGGAAGAGGTGATCAGAGTGCTCGACAATGCCGACAACATGAAGCATTGGCAACGCGGACTCGTTGGATACACGCACTTGCAGGGTACTCCCGGCAAAGAAGGTGCCAAAATGGAACTGGAGTACCAAATGGGCAAGCGCAATGTAGTGATGGTCGAAACAATAATGAAAAACCAGTTCCCGGAAGAGTTCCATGCCCATTACGATGCCAAAGGGGTTCATAACGAACAACGCAACTACTTTCACGAAATCGAAGGCAACAAGACGAAATGGGTAAGCGAAAGCACCTTTAAGTTTGCTGGATTTGGCATGAAAATGATCGCATTCCTTATGCCCGGTGCCTTTAAGAAACAATCGATGAAGTACCTCAACGATTTCAAGAACTTCGCGGAGAACGGTGTATCGGTTTCCGAACAATAGTATGTCTCGTATTAAACTAATTTGGGATTTTAGAGGACACAACGCCCAAAAGATCGCCGAACATCACGCCGTACATTTACGGGAGTTCGCACAGGCCGAAGGGTTGGAAAACACCCTCTGTGAAACCACCCAACTTACCCAGATGCACACCATCGCATTCCTCGTAGTGGAGGAGTCGAAAATGAACGAATTACGCGAACGACTCAAGCCACATCGAGGCCAGCGTTACCAAGAACCGCCACCTGAAGAACGTTAAAATTCTGGCAAACAATTGTTTGGAATCAAATTTGCAGCTTCCCATTTCGCCGAAGAAACTGGCTAGTTAAC
>JBCCHR010000152.1:0-7183 GCA_039028655.1 Bacteroidota bacterium | reverse complement strand
TCTACACTAAAACGATGCGGGATCAAATTCAGTTGTTTCTTGGTGGCGATGGGTTTGAGGCCTGGAATGATGGGCACCGTGATCCCTTCGGCACGGCACTTGTCGACGAAGGTGAAATAGCGGGCATTGTCGAAGAACATTTGCGTGACCACATAGGTGGCACCATTCTTTATTTTCTTTTTCAGGAAATGAATATCACTGTCCAGACTGGGTGCTTCCATATGTTTTTCAGGGTAGCCTGCTACCCCAATGCAAAAGTCGGTCTTTGCCTGGTTCAGGATCTCCTCGTCCAGATAGATTCCTTCGTTTAGCTCGGAGATCTGTGAGACCAATTCACTGGCGTAGTGATGTCCCTCCTTTTCGGGAGTGAAATACGTTTCACTCTTCACAGGATCTCCTCTAAGCGCCATCACATTGTCGATCCCCAGAAAACCTAGGTCGATCAGGAAATTCTCGGTATCTTCCTTGCTAAAACCGCCACAGAGGATGTGCGGTATGGCATCGACGTTGTATTTATTCTGAATGGCAGCACAAATACCCACTGTTCCGGGGCGTTTTCGCACCACCTGCTTCTGCAACAAACCGTTCTCACGTTCCTTATAGACGTATTCCTCCCGATGGTAGGTCACGTCAATAAATGGCGGATCAAACTCCATCAGGGGATCGATATTATCGAAAATCGAGGTAATGTTCTGGCCTTTTAAGGGCGGTAAGATCTCAAACGAGAACTGGGTATCGCCATTGGCCTTTGCTATGTGTTCGGTTACTTTCATTTAGTCTGCAATATTGGGTTGTAGCCACTTGGTGGCTTTTTCTTCTGAAATATTTTTTCGTTGGGCATAGTTGGCCACTTGATCTTCCTTGATCTTTCCCAGGCCAAAATACCGTGCCTCGGGATGGGCAAAATAATAGCCCGAAACCGAAGCCGCCGGCCACATTGCCAAGCTCTCGGTTAGGGTCACGCCTATCTGTTCTTCCACCTTGAGCAATTCCCAGATGGTCTCCTTTTCCAGGTGATCGGGACAGGCCGGGTACCCCGGGGCCGGACGTATGCCCTTGTAGGCCTCCTTGATCAACTCTTCATTGGTCAGTTTTTCTTCGGAAGCATAGCCCCAGTGCTCCTTCCTTACGCGTTCGTGGAGGTATTCAGCGTAGGCCTCTGCCAGTCGATCGGCCAGAGCCTTTACCATGATCGAACTGTAGTCGTCGTGCTCGGCTTCGAACTGAGCGGCCACTTCGGCTGTTCCGAAACCTGCCGATACGCAGAAACAACCCACGTAGTCCTGAACACCACTGGTTTTTGGTGCGACAAAATCGGCCAAGGCAATATTGGGGCGCCCCTCCGCTTTCTTCGATTGCTGCCTCAAGGTTCGGAAATGTATTTTTTCTTCGGAATGGATCACTTCAATATCATCGTGATCAACGGTATTGGCCTCGAACAGACCAAATATCCCTCTGGCTTCGAGGAGTTCTTCAGAAATAATGCGATGGAGCATTTTTTGGGCATCTTCAAACAACTCGGTAGCTTGAACGCCTACTACTTCATCGGTGAGGATATCGGGGTAACGCCCGTGCAGGTCCCAACTTCTAAAGAACGGACTCCAGTCGATATATGCCATGAGATCCTCCAAATTTATTTCGCTCAACTGAATCCCGAGCTCCTTTGGTTTGGCAGTGGCCGTCTTCGCCCAATCGATCTTGAACTTATTGGCCCTGGCGGTTTCCAATGGAAGGTAGGTCTTGGCTTTTTGCCGATCCAAAAATCCTTCGCGGAAGGTCGCGTACTCCTGCTTTAAATTAGCTACATAATCGGCGGACCGATCCTGCTGCAAGAGATCTCCCACCACGGTCACCGCACGCGATGCGTCGTTCACGTGCACCACGGCATGTTTGTACTGCGGGTCGATCTTCACGGCCGTATGGGCCTTACTCGTAGTAGCCCCACCTATGAGCAGGGGTACTTCAAATTCCTGTCGCTGCATTTCTTTGGCCAGAAATACCATTTCGTCCAAGGAGGGTGTGATCAAGCCACTTAATCCCACCACGTCCACGTTATGAGCTTTTGCTTCGGCGATCACTTTTTCCGGGGGTACCATCACCCCGAGGTCCACAATCTCGTAATTATTGCACGCCAGTACGACGCTCACAATATTCTTCCCGATGTCGTGCACGTCGCCTTTTACCGTGGCCATCAGTATTTTCCCGTTGGAAGAGGCTCCAGCGTCCTTCTCGGCCTCAATATAGGGTAATAAATAGGCCACTGCCTTTTTCATAACACGAGCGCTCTTCACCACTTGTGGCAGGAACATCTTTCCACTTCCAAAAAGGTCTCCTACGACGTTCATCCCGGTCATAAGATGGCCCTCGATCACCTGGATAGGACGATCCACGCTACTGCGCGCTTCTTCGGCGTCTTGTTCGATATATTCGTCGATTCCCTTGACCAGGGCACGTGTAATACGATCTTGAAGGGGCTCTTCCCGCCAGGAAAGATCGACGCTTCGTTCCTTGGTGGTTCCTTTTACTGTTTCGGCAAAGTCAAGCAGGCGTTCCGTGGCATCATCGCGTCGATTCAGGATCACATCCTCTACATGCTCCAACAGATCCTTTGGAATATCATCGTACACTTCGAGCAGTGCCGGATTTACGATCCCGATGTTCATACCCGCCTGGATGGCATGGTACAAGAACACCGAGTGCATGGCCTCACGCACTACATTGTTACCCCTGAAACTAAAGGAAACATTGCTCACGCCACCGCTTACACTACAATGCGGTAGGTTATTACGTACCCAGCGTGTCCCTTCGATAAAGTCGACTGCATTTCGGCGGTGCTCTTCCATACCGGTGGCCACCGGAAAAATATTCAGGTCGAAAATAATGTCTTCCGGTGCAAATCGCACCTCGTTCACCAGGATCTCGTAGGAACGTTTGGCAATTTCGATACGGCGATCCAAGGTGTCTGCCTGACCTACCTCATCGAAGGCCATCACGATCACGGCGGCCCCATAGCGTTTTATTAACGTAGCCTGACGAATGAACTCTTCCTCCCCTTCTTTCAAGCTAATCGAATTCACTACACACTTCCCCTGGACCACTTGCAACCCCGCTTCAATGATCTCCCATTTGGAACTATCGATCATAATGGGAACCCTGGCGATGTCGGGCTCGGCGATCACCAGATTCAGGAATCGAACCATCGCCTCTTTACCGTCGATCAAACCGTCGTCCATATTCACGTCGATGATCTGGGCACCTCCTTCCACCTGGTGGCGCGCGATGGACAATGCCTCCTCAAATTTCTCTTCCTTGATCAATCGTAGGAATTTGCGCGACCCTGCTACGTTGGTTCGCTCCCCCACATTGATGAAATTACTGTCCGGAGTAATCACCAGCGGTTCGAGACCCGAAAGTTTCAGGTATCTTGGTTGATCGTTGTTGGCTGTTGGTTGTTGGGGCATGTCTATTGGTCGAATCTTGAAAATTGAGTTTTGATTATTGATCGTTGATTATTAAAATGGCAAATTCTCCACATCGATATTTCCTCCGGACAAGATGATGCCTATTTTTTTATGCTGAAAACGTTTTTTCTCCTTCAGCAGTGCCGCAAAAGGTACCGCGCAGGACGGTTCGACGATGATCTTGAGTCGCTCCCACAGCAACCGAAGTGCTGCAACGATCTCCTCCTCTTCCACTCGAATGATCTGCGACACACCCTCACGGATGATAGGAAAGTTCACATCGCCCAAATGCGTTCGAAGTCCGTCGGCAATGGTGTTGGTGGTCTCATTGGTCTCGATTTTCCCGGATTGAAGGGATCGATAAGCATCATCGGCCTCCATGGGTTCCCCACCCACAACCTGACAGGCCTTTCCATAGTATTGGGCTGCCAATACGGTTCCGGCGATCAGGCCTCCACCACCCACAGGAGTAAAGATCACCTCCAGGTCGGGCTGCTCGTCGAGCAATTCGACCGTAGCTGTGGCATTACCTACAATCACTTCGATCTGGTTGGATGGGTGTAGGAAAGTGGCACCAGTTTCTTCCATTATTTTTGCTGAAGTCTTTTCGCGTGCTTCGAGGGTGGACGCGCACTCGGTAATGATCCCGTTGTACGCAGCCACAGCGCTCTTTTTTACCGAGGGTGCATTTTCCGGCATCACGATGTAGGCAGGCACTCCTATCTTCTTGGCTGCTAAAGCGACGGCTTGCCCAAAATTTCCTGAAGAATGGGTTACCACACCGGCCTGTTGTTGCTCCGAACTTAATTGCAGGATGGCATTAACGGCACCCCGCATTTTGAAGGCACCCATCTTCTGAAAATTTTCGCACTTAAAGAACACACGAGATCCGGTGATCTCGTCCAACAATGAAGAGGTGATCACAGGGGTGCGATGCGCAAAGGGGGCCACGCGCTCGCAAGCGTCTCTTATGTGAGCCTTGGTAGGTTTCATAGGATACTGTGTTCTAGTTGTTGCAAGGGTCGGGGTTGGTAGTTGGATGCCATTTGAGCAATGGCCTGAATGTGCTCAGGCGTGGTGCCACAGCAACCACCTACGATATTCACAAGATTCTTTTCCAGGTATTCCTTTATCTGACCTGCCATCTCTTCCGGACTTTCGTCGTAAGCCCCGAAGGCATTTGGTAATCCAGCATTGGGATAGGCCGAAATGGCCAACTGGGTACGGTTGGCGATCACTTCCAGATGTGGTGTGAGTTGTTTGGCTCCCAGCGCGCAGTTAAACCCCACACTAAGTAACGGAATATGGGAAACCGAGATAAGGAAGGCTTCGGCCGTTTGTCCGGATAGGGTCCTTCCCGATGCATCAGTGATGGTTCCGCTTACCATGACCGGCACTTCTATGCCGCGTTCTTCTTTTACTTCTTCGATGGCAAACAAGGCGGCCTTGGCATTGAGCGTATCAAAAATGGTCTCTACCAACAGCAGGTCGGCTCCGCCGTCGAGCAGGCCCTCGGCTTGCTGCTTGTAGGCCTTTCGCAATTCGTCGAAGGAGATAGCTCGAAATCCCGGGTCGTTTACATCGGGGGACATGCTGGCCGTCTTATTAGTGGGGCCCATGGCTCCTGCTACGAAGCGCGGCTTATCAGGCTGTTTCTCGGTGTAACGCGTGGCCACTTCCTTGGCAATTCGCGCACTTTCGAAATTGAGCTCGTAGACGAGATCCTCCATTTGGTAATCGGCCATGGCGATGGTGGTGCCCGAAAAGGTATTGGTCTCGACAATATCGGCTCCGGCATCGAAGTATTTGGCATGCACTTCGGCAATGGCATGCGGCTGGGTGATCGACAACAGATCGTTATTCCCCTGCACGGGTACCGGCCAGTCCTTGAAGCGTTCTCCGCGGAAATCGGCCTCTGTAAATTTATAGCGCTGCAGCATGGTTCCCATGGCGCCGTCCAGCACGAGGATTCGTTCGTTGAGTGCTTTAAATAGTGTTTTCATAGCGGTTGTTTTACTACGTGGGTTCTTGCGACAGTGATTGCAGTGGCATCCCCTGTAGTGCCGTAGAAGTAGAGCGAAGCTTACTTCACGACTACTACAGGGATACAACGGAAAGCACGGTCCTCCGAAGCTTGCAACGCAAGCGTAGGGGGAGTCGCCCAAAAACCCATTGAATTTTTAGTACGTAATTATATCAAGAAAATAGATGGAAAATAGTCCGGTTCTTTGTGTTATCTATACCGATGTTCGGATAGAATGTAGCACCTTCTCCTGTGGCAGGAGGGTTGCTAAGGCTTCGTTGGGTCTAATCCCTCCACCTTTCTTGATAACAGTTACATGATGTAATGAACTACTGCAAATAAAAGCCATAAAATTGTTTTGAGCAATAGTTTGGGCGAAAATTAATTGTTGAGATGGATTCCGCACTCTCGATGCTGCTGTGCTTTGACTGGATCGAAATAGTCGAATTCGGCCGGGAGGTCATTGGCTTCCAGGTAGGCGAGCATTTGTTTGTTGGTAAAATGGTAGAACGGACTCACCTTGAGCACCCCGTTCTTGCTCAGGCTTAAAATATCGAGGTCGTTCCGATGCGCGGTCTGGTGCTTTCGAAGGTTGGTGAACCAAAGATCCGGTTGCAAGGTGGCAAAGGCTCGCTGGAACGGCTCGAGTTTGACCCGCTCGGAAAATTCGGGATGATTGGGATGGTCGAGATCGGGTCGGCCCAGGATACTTTCCATATAGGCGGTCGTATATTTCGGCGTAAAAATTTGCAGGTTGAGTTGGAGTTTTTCTTCCAGGGTGCGCGCATGACGATAGGTGGCCTCCGTGTTGTAGCCGGTATCACACCAGATCACAGGGATGTCCTTTTTCATACGGGTGCAAGCGTACAGGATGGCGGCCGAAAAGGCTCCAAAACTGGTGGTGACCACCGGACGCTCGCAGAGATCGAGCACAAATGAAATGATTTCCTTAGGATCTTCGTAGCGAAGATTGCTGTTGAACAGGGCAAGGTTATCGGAGTGGATCATACATTATAGGTTTATCCTATCGATTTAGTAGAGTTTACAAAAATACAAACTTTCTTGAAGCGTACAACTTTTTAATCTTGTTTCACCGAAATTAAGTCGTGGAGGTAGGTATTTTCCAGGATGGAAAGGGTATTGTCCCGTACCCGGATCATCAAACTATGAACGCTGCACTCCTCTTCGTTTGGGCAGTCCTCGCATTTTTCGTAGAAATTCAGGCTCACGCAAGGCACCATGGCGATGGGGCCTTCGAGGGTGCGGTACACCTCAGCCAGCTTGATCTCACGTGCATCTTTGAGCAAGTAATAGCCTCCGCCCTTGCCTTTCTTCGAGCCCAGGAATCCTGATTTTCGCATGGTGAGAAGGATGCTCTCCAGGAATTTCTGGGAGATATTCTCGGCCTCGGAAATGGTGGAAATCTGCACAGGGCGCGTGTCCTCTTGGCGAGCCAGGTAGGTTAGTGCCTTGAGTCCGTATTTGGTTTTTCGGGATAACATTGGTGGCTATTCTCGCTATAAAGATAGGAGAAACTAGCTTACTGTTTCGCCGTTGAGTAGAATTTCATGAGAAACAGACACGCAGGGTTGCAAGGTAAGGCAAAGAGGATAGTCATCCCGTACAGCATTTTGATCCACTTTCAATCCTCTCCTGGCACCAGACTTCCTTCCTTCTTTTACTTTGCCAAGTATTATAC
>JBCCHR010000151.1:0-7186 GCA_039028655.1 Bacteroidota bacterium | reverse complement strand
CTTCGATCACGAAAGAAGCAGTTGGGTATTCCTTCATGATGTCAACGATGTTCTGAAGAACTGCGTAAGACTCTGGACGAATGGTAGACTTACCAGTGTCGAACAAGATAGTCTTAGAGTACTCATTCAATTGGTTGATGATCTCAACAGTAACTTCTGGACAACCATTGTTGGCTACAGTTCCAGGAACGTCAGGACACTGATCGTCTTTGTCAAGTACACCGTCACCGTCACGGTCTTTGTAAGGACATCCGTTGTTTGCTCTAGGACCAGCCTCGTTTGGACAACCGTCTTCAGCATCAGTGATACCATCACCATCTGCATCAGGACAACCATTCAATGCAGCCAAACCAGGAACGGTAGGACATGCATCTTGAGGATCGGCGATACCATCACCGTCGCTATCTGGACATCCATTGAACTCTGCTAGACCAGGAGTATTAGGACATGCGTCGTTTCTATCTTCGATTCCGTCTCCATCGCTATCTGGACACCCGTTAAATTCAGGAAGACCAGGAGTCTCTGGACACTCATCATCTTTATCGAATATTCCGTCTCCGTCAGAATCTTTTCCTCCGAATTTGAAACCAATTCCAACAGAGTGCTGGAAGTGCTTCACACCGAAGTCATCTTCAAAAGCGTGCTTGTAAGTACTTTGGAAGTTGATGTTAACATTGTTACCTACCCAGAAACGTACGCTGGCCAAGGCGTTGGCAGTACCAAATCCAATGTCATCAACCCAGGTGTAACCACCACCAATACCTAAGGCAGGGTCAAACCATCCACCAGGACCTCCAATAAGGTCTCTGAAGCTATATCTGATTTCACCATCAGCTGCGTAATACGTTACGTCATCCACAGCCAAATCTCCTACTTTATCAATTTTGTTGATCGAACCTGCGGCAACGAATGTAAAACCGCTACCAATATATCTACCTACAGAAACTCTGGAAAGTGAAGGTAGGATGTTCCAGTGGTCGTTCGCGTTGAAGTACTCATCAAATAAATCTCCTTTAAGCTGAGTCTCTCCAATAACAGAAGGGAATCTTCCGTCCTCGGTTATCCCAACTGGCCATGTATCCACGGCGTTAACACCTGCTTCGATAAGCCAGGGGTTGTTCGAGTCTTGGGCAGTTGCAACTCCCAAGGAGAAAATCAAGAGCGCAGCAGCTAAAATACTGTTAAGATGTTTCATATTCGATTGTTTAATTTTAAGTGTTAATAGAGCAAAAGTAACTTGTTAAAATTTATTAACAAAAGCAAATCTATTAAATTTTTTGCAAATACGGGACTCCGTAAATATAAATAAAGCCCAATAGATGCTTAGATGTTTAATTTTTTCTTGACTTTTTTAAAGGCATTTATTGCCTTGTCCAGATGCTCTCTGGTATGAGCCGCGGATAGCTGTACCCGAATTCTAGCCTTTCCCTTAGGAACTACGGGATAGAAAAAGCCTATTACATAGATCCCTTCCTCAAGTAACATATCTGCCATGTTTTGAGACAATTGAGCGTCGTAAAGCATCACCGGAACGATGGCCGAATCACCATCAATGATATCAAATCCGGCATCGAGCATTCCCTGTTTAAAATAGGCCGTGTTTTCTTCAAGTTGATCCCGCAAATCGGTGTTATTGCTCAACATGTCGAACACCTTGATCGATGCCCCTACAATGGCCGGAGCCAAGGAATTGGAGAATAGATAAGGTCGTGAGCGCTGACGCAGGATCTCAATGATCTCCTTCTTCCCCGTCGTGTAACCGCCCATAGCTCCGCCCAATGCTTTCCCCAGGGTTCCGGTAATGATGTCGATCCGGCCCATAACTCCCTTTTCTTCAAGGGTTCCGCGCCCAGTGGGTCCGATAAATCCCGTGGCATGACACTCATCGATCATCACCATGGCATCGTATGTGTCGGCCAGGTCGCAGATCTGATCCAATGGAGCCACCAATCCATCCATAGAAAATACACCGTCCGTTACAATGATCTTGTGCCTTGCTCCATTCTCATTGGCAGCAATGAGCTGCTTTTCCAGATCGGCCATATCGTTGTTCAAATACCTATATCGGGCCGCCTTACACAATCGCACACCATCGATAATGGAAGCGTGGTTGAGCGAATCCGAAATTATAGCATCTTCCGGTCCTAACAGTGGCTCGAATACGCCGCCATTCGCATCGAAGGCTGCAGCGTACAAGATGGTGTCTTCCGTTTGATAGAAATCGGCAATTTTTTGCTCCAGTTCCTTGTGGATGTCCTGGGTTCCGCAGATGAAACGCACCGAAGACATACCAAATCCGTGGGAATCCAAGGTGTCTTTTGCAGCCTGGATCACTTCCGGGTTGGACGACAGCCCAAGGTAGTTGTTCGCGCAAAAGTTGATGACCTCTTCGCCCGTGGATATTTTGATCACCGCATCTTGCGGCGAGGTGATGATGCGTTCTTTCTTATAGAGGCCTGCACTTTTTATCTCTGCAAGTTCCTGTTCTAAATGCTCTTTTATTTTTCCGTACATCTGTTGGTTTTTGCCGTTTTATAAGGCTTCAAATTTAGGTTTTATTTATGAGAACTCCATCGCTGTTGGTGTAAACCA
Organism: Bacteroidota bacterium; assembly: GCA_039028655.1. Classification (GTDB taxonomy): domain Bacteria; phylum Bacteroidota; class Bacteroidia; order Flavobacteriales; family Flavobacteriaceae; genus Aureisphaera. The sequence continues at coordinate 4,594 of JBCCHR010000151.1, read as the reverse complement.
AAAGCTTATTTCGAACCGAGTAGCCCATGTCTGTGAGAGCCCTCGCATAGCGGTCAATCTGGTGGGCGTACGATTCTTGGGGAACCCCTGTTTTATAGTCGATTACAGTCACGCTCCCATCCGGGTGCAGATTGATGCGATCCGGTCTCAAAATACGCTCCGGACTAATGATGTCGCGCTCGTTCATTACGATATCCGGAGGCTGGTATAACGCCCGCAATTGGGGGTGGTCTACCACCGCAAGAAGTAGTGTTCGAACCTGCTCGAAGGTATCCGGTTCTTCCAACAAGGTATTTCGGAGTTCTTCAAGTACGCTTTCGGTTTCTTCGGAATAATGAAGCGTTGCCATAGCATCGTGAAGGAGATTTCCAATGGCGATGGCCCGCAGGTTTTCTGCGGAAGGCGGCTCTTTATCCGAAGCCACTATCTTGATCTGATGTTCCTCGGGCAGCGAGACGTTATACGGAAGTGGCACTCCCGTTGATCCAGCCGAAGTTGTTTCCGCAGAAATCAACGGAACACCAAACTCATAGACCAGCGTATCGTCCTGCCATTTACCAATGTCGATCAGAAACTCCTTGAAAAAGGCATTGTATGAGGCTGGTTCTTTGGATGACTTCGGCTGCCTGGCCAGGATGTGAAGCTCTTGTTTCGCACGCGTCATGGTAACGTAGAGCAGGTTTACATTGTCCAGTTCCAACATCTTTCTTCGGTTGGCAACCAATGCGGCCCCTGCGTCTCCGTAATCGGCCACTTTATTGCTGTAGTTTATGAGAAGTTGTTCATATCCCAAATCGTTGAAAGGATACCACGCCATGGGGTCCAATTCCCTGTAAAGGTCGAGATCGGCGTAAGGGAAAATGACCACAGGATATTCCAGTCCTTTTGCGCGATGTATCGTCATCACGGATACGGCATTGGCCGACTTATTCTCGGGGAGGCTGGCACGTTCCTGTTCTTCCAACCAATAGTCTACAAAGCTGCTTTTTCCTGCTTCAGGGCGTTGGGAATAGGCAAACACCAGATCCATAAAGCTGAACAGGAAGGCGTCCGCATCTTGATTGAGTTGCAGGGCCTGAATGATATGCTCACAAGCTTCGTACAATGATTTGTATCGTAGTGCTTCGAAGTCGAGGAAGATGTCCATGGTGGCAATTTCTTCCGATATTTGAACAAGGGTGCTATGGACGAACATTGACAGGAAATCGTGTTTGGGCTGCTGCACATTTAAGTGGGTGTACAGAAATTCCAGTAAGGCTATTTTAACCTCCTCGTTGTTGGGCGTGACGATCAATCGTAGCACTTGCGCGATACAACGAACCTGGGGGGAGTTCTTTAATAAGAGGGTGTCTTCGGAAATCACGGTAATTCCCTTGGAAAGTAGGTGCTCACTTATGAGGATGCCATCCCGTTTCTTTCGCGTGAGGATGCAGATGTCTTTGGGTTCATAACCTTTTTGGATCGCCTCTTCGATCAATCGATGCGTCTGCCGGGCATAGAGGAGATTCGCTTCCTCAGTGTCTAATGGGGTTATGAATTCGATCCGGACATAACCTCCTTCCTTGCCCGCAGTCTTTTGCTGCGCTCCTAATCGATACAGGTTCTCATGAGCGGGATCGGAGAAATGGTCCGACATAAACTGAAAGAACTTGTTGTTAAAGGCGATGATCTCGGAACCGCTTCGGAAATTGAACGGTAGCGTTTCGATGTTCTTATCCGGGGTGGCACGAAAAGGATCTCCGTCGTCATACAGTTTTATGAACTGCTCCGGAACCCCACCTCGCCAACGATAGATCGATTGCTTTGCATCGCCAACCAAAAGTAAACTTCCCCCCTCGTCGCCCTGGTAGTATTGCGATAGGGCGTTGTCGATGAGTGGCACCAAATTACTCCATTGGAGGATGGAGGTATCCTGAAACTCGTCGATAAAGAAATCCCGATATCGATCTCCCAGGCGTTCGTAGATAAAAGGTGCCGGCTGGTCCTTTATTTGTTCGTGAATTAAAGCATTGAATCGGTTGATAGGAACTACCTCGTCCTCTTCCATGATCTGTTCCAACTCCTGCCTGACCAGATGAATCGTTGCCAGTGGGACGATGTTCTTGAGGATATTTTGTAAAAGGAACAGGTTGTGAACCTGTTCTTTTATTTTCTGAAAGGCATCGATGATCAGTGGTGTCAAGCGATCGAGGGTAGCCGCTTCCGATCCTGTAACTCGGGAAGGGTACAAGGGTTTTACTCCGAGGTTGCGTTGCCAGGCAGTGTGATAATTCAGTTGAAATTGTCCTTGCGCGATCTTCTGAAAAAAGACGTAGGCGTATTTTCGGTCGAAGTGACTTGCGTCTAAGCGGTTTTCGACAAACACGTCCATCACGTTGCCGGCCAATCCTTTGAGAGTGTCTTCGATGGTTGCCGCTTGATCGTACAACGTATCACGAAGCTGCATGAATTGGGAAAGGTCTTTGTCGCGTAGCTTGTTTAGGCTGGCCATGTCGGTCTCACTGGACAGTAATGAAGAGGCTTTGTAGAGATCCAATGCGATGTCCCAGGATTTGTCGTCATCGGTTTTCTGAAGTGCAAACTCGACCAAGACCTTTGTGATGAGCGAATCCTCCCCGGCCTTTTCAACCACACGATCTACTGCCTGGGCAATAAGTTGAGGAACGTCCAGACTAACTTCAAACCGAGTTGACAAGTTGAGATCTCGGGCAAACGTTCGGATGAGTCGATGATTGAAATGGTCGATGGTCTCTACGCTGAATTGGGCATAGTTATGGAGCAACTGCTTCACGATGGCCCTTGCCCGAGTTTGGATCTGGGGTTGTGACATGTTGAGTTCCCGAGAGATGAGTTCGATCATATCCTGCGATTCTCGCGGGATGGATTCCGAAGAAAAACCCACCAGATTTTCGATCACCCTGCGTTTCATTTCGGCCACTGCTTTGTTGGTAAAGGTAATTGCCAACAGGTGTTTGAAATAACCCGGATCGGGATGGGAAAGTATCTTTGCCAGATACGATTTTACCAACGCAAACGTCTTTCCGCTACCTGCGGAAGCATTGTAAATGGTAAAGCGACCTGACAGACCCAAATGATTAGAGGTTGAGAGTGATAAAGATACTATTAAGAATTTCTATGAAGCTATAAAAATCTTATAAATTGGATAACACCACAAACCATTTTTAATCGCTATTTTTGAGTGATCGAAAAAAAGTAATAACCAAAAATAGTATCACATGTCTTTTGAATTACCCTCATTAAAATACAGTCACGACGCCCTTGAACCCCATATAGATGCTCGAACTATGGAAATCCATCATGGGAAGCACCATGCAGGTTACACCTCAAAACTGAACAATGCCATCGAAGGCACCCCGCTTGCCGGAAATTCGATTGAAGATATTTTGGCGAATTTGGATATGAACAACAAAGCCGTTCGCAACAATGGTGGAGGATTTTACAACCACCGTTTGTTCTGGGATGTCATGTCTCCCAATGGCGGTGGGGCACCTGGCGGAGCTTTGGCCGATGCGATCAACGATGCCTATGGTAGCTATGATGCTTTCAAAGAGGCCTTCTCAACCGCTGCCAAAACGCAGTTTGGATCCGGATGGGCCTGGTTGTGTGTGCATCCTGGAGGAAAGGTTGAGGTGTGTGCCACACCCAACCAGGACAATCCATTGATGCCCGGAGTTGCTTGCGGAGGAACTCCCATTCTGGGCTTGGATGTTTGGGAGCATGCTTATTATCTCAATTACCAGAATCGTCGACCAGACTACGTGGCCGCGTTCTTCAATGTGATTGATTGGGATAGGGTATCGGCGCTATACGAAGCAAATAAATAAAATCAGTTAATATCAGAAAACCCGCTCGTAATTTGAGCGGGTTTTTTTGTGCGTTATCCTCGGCTCTCGACCGGCCAAATAGGTGTGTCGTTGTCTTCCTGGTAATTGGGGAACACCGTAATGTTCTCAAGCACACCGTCTTGTATCCAAAAGGTAAGGCCATTTGAATTGGACAGATAGTCTTTTGCGTTCAACTCCTCAAAATCGTCATCCATTTCCAGATCTGGAAATACAGTTTTGCCCAGTCGTAAAAATTCGACTTCAGGTAAGCCGATAAGCCGAAGACCATTCAGCAGAAAATCTTTTGAATAGAAGGTGACCGAGCCCAATACGAATTGGTCGTCGCCAGAAAAGGTAAGGTCCACACCCACTTCGTGGTACTTCCAAATAATATCCAGCGAATTGTCGTGGAAGAGTTCTTTTTGTATTTCTGAAGGCTTGCCCAAAAGCAATTCTACCTGGCCGAGGGTTTGACCAAGTCGTATCCTATCGAATCCCACGAAGGGAATGATCTCAGGATGAATATGATTTCGGGTGATCTTCAATGGATGAATCCTTAACGTTAAGATACAAAATTACCTATGAAAGCTAAGAATAGTTTGGCAGGGTATGAAGGTTGCTAGAGGAATCCAATTCTGTGTCTGCAAAACCGAATGTCCTGTGGACATTTGGTGAAGATACCCGCGATAGCGGCAGGCCAAATGATCAACGAACGTAATGGGTAAAGGATACGGCTCACTTCTTCGAAG
>JBCCHR010000150.1:0-7199 GCA_039028655.1 Bacteroidota bacterium | reverse complement strand
ACTTACTCATGATTTTGACCGAATACAGTACCGAATTCGCGCCATCGACTTCGACCAACAGTGTTATGAAGGAAACTCCAAGGTATACAAACCACAATTCCTGAAAGAGAACAACGCCTTGGTGGAAATGACCTTGGGTATGTTGCAAGAGTCGTCCATCGAGCAATACAAACGGGAAGAGCGTTCCCTCCTTGCCAAGCGCGCCGTGAGTGAGAAAGCAAGGCTTAACGAATTAATGAATTGCATGAGCGTTGATTCAATCTCCACACCCGACAAGATCAAACGTTTAAAAGGCGACCTTTTTGAACTCACCGGTGACGTTAACTTCAAGAAATCCAGTAATATGGGAGAAATCCTGAACAGCGCTTTAAAGTTCATTGTTCGAAATTACAAGAACGAAAATCCGTACATCATTCGATAGAAAATTTCTAAAAAAATCTTATCTCTAAATGCGAATTTCCTTATTGGATAGTTATAACTTTATAGAACCGTTCACCCCACAAAAAGGAAACCATGAAGATAAAGAAAGTACTAGTTGCCAACCGAAGCGAGATCGCAATCCGTGTGCTGCGTGCCTGCACCGAAATCAATCTAAAAACCGTAGCCATTTATACCTATGAGGACCGCTACTCTCAGCATCGCTACAAGGCTGATGAAGCTTACCAAATAGGCACTAACGACCAGCCCCTCAAACCCTATTTGGATGGGGAACAGATCATTGCGCTGGCTAAGGAAAAACAGGTGGATGCTATCCATCCGGGGTATGGGTTCTTGTCGGAGAACGCCGAATTTGCCGAACGATGCGCAGAGAACGATATCATTTTCATTGGACCGGATCCATCTGTGATGCGTGCACTGGGAGATAAGATCACGGCCAAGAAAATCGCAACTCGATGCAAGGTACCTATCATCGAGAGCAACTCCCGCGAACTTACCTCACTTAAAGTGGCCGTTACAGAAGCCGAGAAGATCGGTTACCCGGTAATGCTAAAGGCAGCCTCAGGTGGTGGCGGTCGAGGGATGCGGATCGTGCAGGATGAAGAACAGCTAAAACTGTATTTCGATGCGGCCAGAAGCGAATCACTCAACGCCTTTGGCGACGATACCATGTTCCTGGAAAAATACGTGGTTTCCCCAAAACATATTGAAATTCAGATCGTGGCCGACAACCACGGGAACATCCGGCACTTGTTTGAACGGGATTGCTCTGTACAGCGGAGACATCAAAAGGTGGTGGAGGTAGCCCCTTCATTTAATGTTTCTTCGGAAGTAAAACAGGCGCTATACGACTATGCCCTGGCAATCGCCAATGAAGTGAGTTACAACAATGTGGGCACGGTGGAGTTTCTGGTAGACCCTGATGACAGAATCTACTTTATCGAGGTGAATCCCCGAATACAGGTGGAACACACCGTTACCGAAATGGTGACCGGGATCGACCTCATCAAGACACAGATCTTTATTGCCGGAGGATATCAATTATCGGACAAACAGATCAAGATCTACGGCCAGGAGAGTTTGGCTACCTATGGATTTGCCCTGCAATGCCGCCTTACGACCGAGGATCCTGAAAACGACTTCCAACCCGATTACGGAACCATCTCGACCTACCGATCGGCGTCGGGAATGGGCATTCGGCTGGACGCCGGAAGCATCTATCAATCCTACAGCGTAAGTCCGTTCTTTGATTCAATGTTGGTAAAGGTTTCGGCCCACGGACGCACATTGGACGGTGCCGTACGCAAGATGACGCGCGCCTTGAAGGAGTTCCGGATTCGAGGGGTAAAGACCAACATACCGTTTTTGCAGAATGTGATTCAGCATGAAACCTTCAAAGCGGGAAGAGCCGACGTTACCTTCATTCAAAACACACCCGCTCTTTTCAAGATTAAACCCTCTCAGGACCGCACCTCCAAAGTACTGGCCTACCTGGGCGATGTGATCGTGAACGGCAATAGTGATGTCAAGTTCAAAGACGATTCGAAGGTGTTCAGAACACCAAAGGTGCCAACATTCGATTCGAAGATGTCTTATCCAAAAGGAACCAAGGATATGCTAACCGAACTGGGGCCGGAGCAGTTTTGCCAATGGCTCATGAACGAAAAAAAGATCCACTACACCGATACCACCTTGCGGGATGCGCATCAATCCTTGTTGGCCACTCGAATGCGTACCATGGACATGGTAAAAATTGCAGAAAGTTACGCGAAAAATCATGCCAATACCTTTAGTGTCGAGATGTGGGGAGGTGCCACTTACGATGTTTGTCTGCGATTTCTACATGAAAACCCATGGGCCCGCCTCAGACGCTTGCGTGCCCTGATACCTAACATCCTGTTCCAAATGCTCCTTCGAGGATCCAATGGGGTGGGTTACAAAGCCTATCCCGACAATCTCATTGAGAAGTTCGTTGAAAAATCATGGGAGAACGGCATCGACATCTTCCGGATCTTCGATTCGCTGAACTGGGTGAAGGCCATGGAACCAAGTATTTCGTATGTACGGAATAAAACGGGAGGAATCGCCCAGGCTGCCATCAGCTATACCGGTGACATTTTAGACACCAGTAACAACAAGTACAACCTAAAGTATTACACTCAGCTGGCCAAAGACCTGGAAAACGCCGGAGCACATATGATCGCCATAAAAGACATGGCCGGTCTGTTAAAGCCCTACGCTGCAACGCTAATTGTTACCGCACTAAAGGAAACCGTAAACATCCCGGTACAACTACATACGCACGATACTTCCTCGGTGCAGTCGGCCACGTATTTGAAAGCCATTGAGGCTGGCGTGGATGTGGTGGACGTAGCATTGGGCGGACTTTCGGGACTCACTTCCCAACCTAATTTCAATTCGATCGTCGAAATGATGCGCTATCAACCTCGGGAGCACACCTTTGATCGGGAATCGCTCAACGCCTTTTCCAATTATTGGGAAGATGTGCGAGAAGTCTATTATCCGTTTGAATCTGGTCTGAAATCGGGTACTGCGGAAGTCTATGAGCATGAGATTCCGGGAGGGCAGTATTCCAATCTTAGACCGCAGGCAACCGCTTTAGGGTTAGGTGATCGATTTGACGAGGTGAAGAAGATGTACGGAATGGTGAATACGATGTTCGGGAACCTGGTGAAGGTTACTCCTAGCTCTAAGGTAGTGGGCGATATGGCCATTTTTATGGTAACCAACGACCTTATGCCTGAAGATGTGATGGAGCGTGGTCATGAGATCTCCTTCCCAGAGTCGGTGATCAATTTCTTTAAGGGCGATCTGGGACAACCCATAGGGGGCTTCCCTAAAGAACTGCAAAAGATCGTACTCAAAAATCAGGAGGCCTATACAGAGCGACCCAATGCTCATTTGGATCCGGTCGACTTTGAAGCAGAATACGAAGCCTTTGAGCGAAAGTTCCAAAAAGGATTTACCCGTCCATTGGAGTTTGAAGACTTTTTATCGCACAGCCTCTACCCAAGAGTGTTTGAACAGGCCCATCAAAAACACCAGCAATTTGGCAATTTGTCCATCCTTCCAACCGTGAACTTCTTCTACGGACAGAAAGTTGGGGAAGAGATCATCGTAGAGCTGGAACCAGGCAAAACTATCATCGTGAAATTACTGTCTGTCGGGCAGCCGGATGAAGACGGAATGCGAACCATCTTTTTCAAGGTGAATGGGGAAAATCGATTCGCCGAAGTGAAAGACGCCTCCATGAAAGTGACCAAGCAGGAAAATCAAAAGGCGGATGCCTCAAATACCAACGAAATTGGGGCTCCCCTCCAGGGTATGTTGTACAAGATCCTGGTAAAAAAGGGGCAAGAGGTTAAAAAAAACGACCCGCTGTTTGTGATTGAGGCTATGAAGATGGAATCTACCGTAACGGCCACTACAAAAGGCAAGATAAAGAGCTTGGCACTAAAACCCGGTAGCATGGTCATGAAAGATGATCTGATAGTAACGTTGGAATAGCATCTGGGATGCGGTTTTATCCTTGCAGAACTATTGTGATCAAGGCCCCAGAAATTAAGGAGGAATTACAGTAATTGTGTTCTCGCAAAAAATGTAATTCGAGTCATTGTAAATCAAATAAATAATAGTACATTTGCAGCCCTTTTCAAGGGAAAATCCGTTGTGGTGAAAACCATATGGAACAAAGCAATGATTTATTAACTATTGACAAAAAACTAAATGGACACATTAAGTTACAAAACAGTATCTGCTAACAAAGGCACCGTAAACAAGGAGTGGCTTTTGGTAGATGCGGACGGGCAGGCATTGGGTCGTCTTGCAAGCGAAGTTGCCAAATTACTTCGCGGAAAGCACAAACCAAATTTCACCCCTCATGTTGACTGTGGCGACAACGTTGTGATCATCAACGCAGCCAAGGTTAGCCTAAGTGGTAAGAAATGGGAAGCTAAGGAATACATCCGTCACACGGGTTATCCTGGTGGACAGCGCACTTTGACAGCTCAGGAGATCAAAGACAAGAATCCTGCAAAAATTGTTGAGAAAGCAGTAAAAGGAATGCTCCCAAAGAACAAACTTGGGGCCGCTATTTACAGAAATCTCAAAGTTTATGCCGGAGCCGAGCACGATCAAGAGGCACAAAAACCAAGAGAAATTAACCTTAACGACATTAAGTAATGGAGACTATTCACAAAATTGGAAGAAGAAAGACCGCTGTTGCGCGTGTGTATGTTTCCAGCGGAAAGGGAAATATCACGGTAAACAACCGCGAACTGAATAACTACTTTACCACACCTACCCTTCAGTACAAGGTACAGCAGCCATTGGCACTTACCGACAACGAGAAGGCGTTCGACATCAAAGTGAATGTTTTTGGTGGAGGAATCACGGGACAAGCCGAGGCGATCCGTCTGGCCATCTCTCGTGCCATGTGTGAAGTAAACGAAGAGAACAGAGCTATTTTGAAGCCGGAAGGGTTGCTTACCAGAGACCCGAGAATGGTGGAAAGAAAGAAATTCGGACAAAAGAAAGCCCGAAAGAAGTTCCAGTTCTCGAAACGTTAATCTTTGCCTGTCGCAAAGTTCGTTTCAAACTTGTTTGGAACCGAGTTCCAAATACGATCTTTTAAATACAATTATTATTAATAAGCTGTTAGTCCCGCTCTGCCGGGCGGGACAATTAGTTTAGCATCTAAATCGGGCCTCGATGCCGGGTTGCTATCTAAATTACAGAACGTAAACTAAATCAAAAATGGCAAACAACGCAGAAGTTAAGGAACTCCTTAACGCTGGTGTTCACTTTGGGCACCTTACCAGAAAATGGAATCCGAACATGGCACCATATATCTATATGGAGCGCAACGGGATCCACATTATTAATCTCTACAAAACTTCAGCAAAACTTGAAGAGGCCAATGAGGCTTTGAAGAAAATTGCTGCCAGTGGACGAAAGATCCTTTTCGTCGCTACCAAGAAACAGGCCAAGGACATCGTTGCCGAAAAGGCAAAGAACGCCAATATGCCGTACATCACGGAAAGATGGCCAGGTGGAATGTTGACCAACTTTGTTACCATTCGCAAAGCGGTAAAGAAAATGACCTCTATCGACCGAATGAAACAGGACGGTACGTTCCTAACCCTTTCTAAGAAAGAGCGACTGGCTGTAGACCGTACTCGTGCGAAATTGGAGAAGAACCTTGGATCGATCACAGATATGAGCCGTCTTCCGGGAGCATTGTTCATCGTGGATACCACCCGTGAGCACATTGCCGTAAAAGAAGCCCAGAAACTGAACATTCCGATCTTCGCTATGGTAGACACCAACAGCGATCCACGCGTGATCGACTATGTGATCCCATCCAATGACGATGCTTCCAAGTCGATCGAAAAGATCGTTACCAGTGTAACCAATGCGATCGTGGAAGGCTTGAATGAAAGAAAATCAGGCAAAGAAGCAGAGGCCAGTACGGGAGAAGCTGTGGAGGCAAAGCAGGAAAAAGCGCCTAGAAAACGCACAACTGTTGTCGCTGCTGCCGCAAGCACCGAAGAAGAATAATTGAAACAGAAACATTTGAATTGGCTGGTTTTTTTCTAAATGCGGATTGTATTCAGAAGAAAACCAAAGCCGATCATTTAATAACCTAAAATCTATAAAACTTGAAAACGATGGTAAAAGTAACCGCCGCAGAAGTAAATAAGTTAAGACAAGCCACCGGAGCTGGAATGATGGACTGTAAAAAGGCATTGGTCGAAGCTGAAGGTGACTTTGATAAAGCGATTGAGATCCTACGTAAAAAAGGACAAAAGGTTGCCGAAAAAAGAGCTGACAGAGATTCTTCAGAAGGTGCGGTGATCGCAAAAGTGAACGATGCTGCCACCAAGGGAGTGATCGTGTCATTGAACTGTGAAACTGATTTCGTTTCTAAGAACGATTCGTATGTAGCTATGGCGCACCAAATGGCCGAAGTAGCTTTGAACACTTCTTCTTTGGAAGAGTTGCTAGCTGCAGAATTCGAAGCCGGATTGACCGTTCAGGAAAAACTGACCGAGCAAACCGGTGTGATCGGTGAGAAGATCGAGATCGGTGGCTACAAGACGTTGGAAGCTCCATTTGTTGGTTCCTACATCCACGGAAACAAGATCGGCGCTTTGGTAGGTTTGTCCAACCCTGTTGAAGATGCAGCACAGATCGCCAAGAACGTTTCTATGCAGGTAGCTTCTATGGGAGCTACTACGCTGTCTTACAAAGACTTCGACCCTGCCTATGTTGCTTCTGAAACAGAAGCGCGCATCGCTGTGATCGAAAAAGAGAACATCGAATTGGGTCGTCTTGGTAAAACCTTGAAGAACGTTCCTCAATACATCTCGAGAATGCAATTGACCGATGAGGTGTTGGCCAAAGCCAAATCTGATATCGAGGCCCAATTGGCTTCCGAAGGGAAACCTGAACAGATCTGGGACAGGATCGTTCCAGGTAAATTGGAGCGATTCATTAGCGACAATACCACGCTGGATCAGGAGCAATGCCTCTTGGACCAGAATTTCATTATGGATGAGAAACAAACCGTGGCCGACTACGTAGCCAGCAAAGGAGACGTAAGCGTTGTAGGATTCGAAAGAATCTCCTTGACATAAGAACGCTCGGTTCATGAGATCAAAAACCCTCTTAAATTTGTTTAGGAGGGTTTTTTTATTGAGATCATCGTCCTATAAATTCGTTATAGCATCTTTAATTTT
>JBCCHR010000149.1:0-7306 GCA_039028655.1 Bacteroidota bacterium | reverse complement strand
CTTCTTTTTTAGTCTCTTGTGCGTTGCCATTGCAACTCAGTAAAGCCGCGCAACTAAAAAGCATTAAAAGGTGTTTCATTTAGTTCGATTAAAGACCGATGAACTCTACTTCGCCGGAGCTCATAAGTTGGTCCATTGTTAAATTGGCGTCGGCGAATTCCGAAGGAACCACCGCTATTCGGAACGTTTGGTCGTTGGTAAATCCATTTCCTAACGTACTTAGGTCTACATCGCCCTGCAAAAATAACAATACATCCACAAAGGAATGGTTAAAGGTATATTGGAATGATCCACCGCCGTCCAAATAGATGGTTTGCGGTAGCGGACTCCAAAGATCCACGGTACCACCTCCACCGGGAACAACATCCTCCAGCCAATACACCAGAATGGCGTCACTCTCGAATACTTCTACGTTATTGGGGATGGTGATGAGTTGCTGAAAATCATTGCCCACCGTGAAATCAACCGTTACTTCAAAGACCTGTCCCAATATATTGATGCCCGGTTCTCCCGGAGGTCCTTCCGGTCCTTCACATGATGTAAAAAGAATGGTACTGCTAACTGCTAAGAATAAAAATAGGTTTTTCATAGGAATAAATTTTGATACAAATGAGGCATTGCAAATTTCATTCCAGTTTTGTTTTCGACCAAATAACCATGGATTCGATTTGTGGCATTGTTTTGGTATTGAGCATGTGGAATTATATGTCTATATTTATCAAACCAATTAATTTCTCGAACATGAAGCTCAAGCAAACCATCAGCCTCATCGCAGGTTTCATACTTTTTTTAAGTTGTAGCACCAATCCCTTTACAGGTAAAAAGACATTGGCACTTGTTCCCAATTCACAATTGTTCCCGATGGCCTTTCAACAGTACGATCAGTTCTTGAGTGAGAACAAAGTGGTGACGGGTACCAAGCAATCCCAGATGATCACCCGGGTAGGGCAGAAGATAGCCACGGCATCGGAGCGCTGGCTTACCGCCAATGGATACAGTGGTTATTTAAAGGACTATGCCTGGGAATATAAACTGGTCGACGATCCTACCGTAAATGCCTGGTGTATGCCCGGAGGAAAGATCGTTTTTTACACAGGCATATTGCCCATCGCGCAGAACGAAGCAGGAGTAGCGGCCATTATGGGCCATGAGGTAGCCCATGCACTTGCCAACCACGGACAGCAGCGTATGAGTGCTGGACAATTGCAGGCACTGGGAGCTGTAGCCGGCAACGTAGCATTGAGCAAGGATCCAAAAAATCAAGAGATTTTCAATCAGGCCTATGGTATCGGAAGTACTGTAGGAGTAATGCTGCCTTTTAGTCGCGGACACGAAAGTGAAGCGGATCGAATAGGCCTTACATTGATGGCCATTGCGGGCTACGATCCTATTGTAGCAGCCGACCTATGGCGACGAATGAAGGAGAATTCTGGTGGGCAGGCACCACCGGAATTCCTGAGTACGCACCCTTCCAGTGATACGCGTATACGTAACATTACCGAATGGTCGCCGCAGGCCAAAGTGGAAGCTCGCAAATTTGGGGTAACCAATTTCAGAAAGCAATAAACGAAATCCACAAGCCTTCCTAATTCAGAAGAAAAAGGAAGGCTCTTTTTATACACTATGGCTAACCTACCAAAAGGAAGTAAGAAACTGCTGAATGCCTGGGCATTTTACGATTGGGCCAATTCGGTTTACAACCTGGTTATTACTTCTGCTGTTTTTCCTATTTTCTACGGAGCACTAACGATTCTCAAAGACGACGATGGCAACATCATATCCGACACGGTGCCATTTTTAGGGTACGATTTCAATAACGATACGCTTATTAGCGTTGTTACCGGACTTGCCTTCTTAATGGTTTCGGTATTGAGTCCGCTATTGAGCGGAATTGCCGATTATGTGGGAAACAAAAAGGTGTTCATGAAATTCTTCTGTTATCTCGGAGCAATTTCATGCATTGGCCTGTATTTCTTCTCTATGGAACACCTTTGGTTTGGGCTGTTGTGTTATTTCCTGGCATTGATAGGATTTTGGTGCAGCCTGGTGTTTTACAATTCTTACCTGCCGGATATCGCGTTCGTGGACCAACAGGACAGGATTAGTGCCAAGGGCTATTCCCTGGGGTATATTGGAAGTGTGATCCTTCTATTGCTCTGTCTCGCGATGATCATGGGCTACGAGTCGTTTGGTTTTGAGAGCCAGGACATGCCCACACGGCTTTCGTTCGTGCTAACAGGTGTGTGGTGGATCGTTTTTAGTCAGTATACCTATTGGTACCTACCCAAGGGGAATAAAGAACAAAAACTTACCAAAGACCTGCTGTTTAACGGCTTCAAGGAGTTAAAAATGATCTGGGGCAAAATGAAGCACAATATTAGGCTAAGGAGATACCTGGGAGCCTTTTTTGTATACAGCATGGCAGTACAGACCATCATGCTGGTCGCTACATATTTTGGAATTGAAGAATTGGATTGGGGAGAGACCGATTCCACCACCGGGTTGATCGTAAGTATCTTACTAATCCAGCTGGTGGCGGTGCTTGGCGCGTTTCTTACCTCTCGATCATCAGCAAAATTTGGCAATATCAAGACCCTCATGGGACTCAACCTTATCTGGATCGGAATATGCGTATATGCCTATACCATTACGACGCCCAATCAATTTTACGCCACGGCGGCCGTAGTGGGGCTCGTCATGGGTGGAATTCAATCCTTGTCGCGTTCCACCTATTCAAAATTCATACCGGAAGGAGCACTCGACACCACCTCTTACTTCAGTTTTTACGACGTTTCAGAAAAAATTGGGATTGTGATCGGGATGTTCAGTTATGGCTATGTGGCCCAGGTAACCGGGAGCATACGATATGCCGTATTGTTTTTCATTTTGTTCTTCGTGATCGGACTCCTCTTGTTGTTCCGAGTGCCAAGAAATAGTGAGCATTAAACAATTTTTCTTTATGTTTGCGTTCTATACCAAACAATCTACTTACCTATGAAACTCAAACATGTACTCCAGTGGATGCTAGTTGCCCTTTTAGCATTTTCATTTACAGCTTGTGACAACGAACCCCTTGAAGGTACCTTTATCACCGACGATGGTGATGGGACCCAGGTAGAAGACGGCCAGTTTGTGGCCACGATCAATGGTGAGACCTTTACAGCTACTTCCGTAGCTGCAACCCTAACCGACGGAGTATTGGTAGTAAGCGGTTTCGCAGATAATGGTGACGCAATTTCTTTCGCAGTTACCCAGGCTGGACCTTGTACATATGATCTTTCGGTGTTGCCTAATATCGCGCAGTTCATTCCAAACGGAGAAACTGGAAATCCTTATATATCCACAGGTACTTCAGGTGGATCCGGATCATTGGCTATTGCCACGTTTAATTCGGACGATCTCACGATTACCGGCGTATTCAGCTTTGTAGGTGCGAGAGAAGGAGTAGATTCCAACGGTGATCCTATCACAGAGACCGTAGACGTAACGGTAGGTGGATTTAACGACATTACTTTTGAATTGGTAAGCGGAAGCGCAGAGGCCAGTGATTGTACAGGTACCGGAGGCGGAGGTGGCGGAGGCGTAGACCCCGTTGCTGCATTCTTTGCCCTTGTAGCTGGAGACGAGTTTGTGGACGTGACCTTCACGAGCGAATTGGTCGAAGTGGCTGGTAATCCTATGGTTACATTACTTGCTTCGGCAGCCAATGGAGCGACCATTCGTATTGATATCCCGGAAGGGCTAGGGACCGGGACCTTTGACTTTATGGACCCTATTTCTGATGGAACAAAGCTCATCGCCATTTATACAGATCAAAACGGAGAGGTGTACACCTCGGACGTAGGATCGGGTAGTATCACGATCACCGAGTTCGGTACTGTTACGGGTAAATTGGCGGCATCTTTTTCATTTTTGGGTACCGATCCTGTGGATCCGGGAGATACGACAACTGTGAACATTACACAGGGCCTATTTAATACCGACTACGTTGATAATATAGGTGTTGAGAACAGTATGTCTGCTGATGTGGACGGCGTTGGTTATGTACCTACCAGTATCACAATGACACAGGAGCCATTCCAGGATGTAACAATTTTGAACATTGTATCGGTGGACGATCTAACCAATCAAAGTGTGACAGTGTCCTTTGCTATCGATACAGAGGCGGGTGTATACGAGATGAGCCCATTATTTGTGGATGGAACCGAGAAAGTGGGCATCTATAACCCGGATATTGGAAATTCTATTCTTTTTAAATCGGATCCGGGTGTCTTAACCATAACGAGTTACGAACTAAGCACGGGAATTATCGAAGGTACTTTCAATTTTACCGCGGTAGACCCAACCGGCAATGATTCTACAGAGTTTGCCGTTACCAACGGACAATTTACCGTTCAGATTCAGTAATAAAAATAAAAACATAGAAAAACCGCTCAAACTGGTCGAACAGCGTGAGCGGTTTTTTTATTGCTGAATTACTTAGGTCTAGTTGGAAGAAATACTTCCCGAACCTGAAGTTTTGGTATCGCTACGTTCCGGATTACCGGTGTAGGTAATATCTCCCGAACCATGGACTCTGGCCTTGATACTCTCTTTGGCTACCACACTGATATCTCCGGAGCCGGAGACATTAGCCTCGGTGTTCTTGGCCGCAAGATCACTACCATCGAAATCGCCGCTACCTGAGAGATTCACTTCAAGGTCTACCGTTTTCCCGGAAATCACCATGTCTCCTGAGCCGGTTACGCGAGCATCCAGTTTGCCGGTATTTACATTTAATTCGACATCTCCGGAGCCAGTTACATTGAGATCGAGATTGGGTGCATCGAGCACGCCTTTGTTATCGATATCACCGGAACCAACCAAAGAAACCTTTGAAATATCCTCGTAAGGAACGGTTACATGAATCCCTTTCTTTGTGCGAATGTTGACATTTTTCTTAGTCTTCACGATCAACATATTGTCTTTTACCTTAATCTCAAGGTATTCGTGCAAGTTATCGTCGGTAGTAACAGAAATTGATCCTTCCGATCCCTTCTCCAGGTGGATATCCATAGATCCTACACCTTTTACACCGTCATAACTCCCTGTACTTACTGTCTTCGTGGTTACGTTGCCGTTACCTACCACTTTCTTATTGCCCCACTGGGCGTTGGCACCTGTCGTACCTAGGAAGGCACATGCGATGACCAATGATACATATTGTAATTTCTTCATGATGCTTGAATTTGTTAGTTTTTATATAATGTTACGCTTCCGTATTCGGAGTCGATATTGATCTTGTTACCGGAATTCTGACTGCCGTGGTAACCGCTATAATACTTGTCCGAATGGTCCTTGATCTGTTTCATGATCTCGAGGTCGTCGCCACCTTTGAGTGACGCGTACTCTAAGTTAAGAACAAAATCGAAATTATAGCTACTGGCGTAGCCTAATTTGATGCCTGCGTAGTCCGATTCGATCGTGATATCTCCATTGTTGATACGATCAACAGTGATCGAACCATAATCCGAACTTACGTCCAGATCGCCAGACAGTGTGGATACTTTTAAGGGAATATAGTCACCTTGCCCGATGATCTTACCGGCATCGCCTACGATAAGTTTTCCGTAGTCACAGCTATAGTTGAGTTCACCAACTTCGCCAATATCCGAACGTGAATAGTCGGCATTTAATCGTAAGCCGTCTGTTTTGTCAAGCGTGAAACCAGAATAATCGGCACTGATCTCACCACTTTTCATGTAGCCAATAGTCGAATTCTTGGTGTAGTCGAAGCTCAGGTCGTTGTTGGACGCATTGAGCGAACCAATATTGATCTGTCCGTAGTCGCAACTAATGCGCGCCTGTCCGTCCAGGTTGTTGATATTGATGGCACCGTAATCGTTGGACAAATCCACTGAATTGGTTACCGGCAGCTTGATCGTATAATTGATCTGCATTTTTACCTTGTTCTTGTTCTTTCCCCACCAGCTCCATGAATTGCCTTTGCGGTCCTTGAAAATGGTCTTTGCTGTTACCTTGGAAGGCGTGCCAGAGAAGTCGACATCGATCTTGTTCAATTTCTCCTGAACCTTCTCTTCGTTGTCTCCATTGGTCGTGATCACTACTTCGATCACGGTTCGGCTCTCGTTCCAAGTAACTATATCGATATTGCCGTAACTGTTGCTTACCTCTAATTCGGCTTCACTGTTTACGCTGTATTCCTTATTGAGTGTCTTGGTCTTGGTATATTTTCCCTTGAATTTCGGATTGTTATTTGCCAGCATCGCAAGGGGCACGATGCACACGGCAAGAAATAATTTAAATGATCGTTTCATTTTTGTTTGCTTTTAGTGTTTCGATTTCTTCAATATTCTTAATTACCTGTTGCAGTAATTCTATTCGGTTCTGGAAGTTGGTGATCATAGCAGCAATTACGCGCTTGTCGTCTCCACTTTCCGCGAGGTCGGTTTTTAGTTGTTCATATTCATTTTCCAGGGATTCGAGTCGTGTCAGGGTATCATCGATCAAGACTTTCGTCTCTTCCGTCTCAAAGCTCTTCAGCGTTTCCAATTCCTGATTGATCGTGGTGGTAAAGAACGATTGGGTTTGTTCCATTTCGGGAGAAACCGCAGCCAATCCCTCAACCTCAGGCTCCGAATCTTGTAAAAAGATTCCGGCACATATCAGCAACAGCACTGATGCTGCTACCGACAAAGGTTTCCACCAATTGGAGTTACGCTTTCCCTTTCTTTCGTGCGCGTCGAGCTTTTCGAGGAACCGTTTCTTGTGATTCTCCGGGGTTTCTCGCGTATCGAAAGTACCTTCCAAACGTTCGAACAATTCTTGTATAGTGTCTTTTTGTTTCATACGCTAACTGTTATTAACTTTTTTCGTAAGCTCTCTTTGGCTCTTGAAACCAGGGTGCGGCAATTGGCATAACTTATATCCAAAATGTCACAGATCTCCTGGTAATCGAATCCTTCGATGAAATGCAACGTAAGCACATTCTTGTAGCTGTCGTTGAGTAAATTCATACAGCTCAACAATTGCTGGGATTTGATCTGTCCATAGTCTTCGGAATCCACCTCGGAACTGTCGTCCAATTCCTCGGTGAAATTTTCTTCGGGCACCTCAACAAACCGCTGAGACTTTCTGTACTGAACTATGCTGTTGTTGATCACGATGCGTTTTAGCCAGGACCCAAACGAGGCGGTACCTCTAAACGAATCCAGTTTGGTAAACGCAGTAATGAACGACTCCTGCATAACGTCTTCCGCTTCGGCCGTATTTTTTACGATCCGCAAGGCGGTGTTGTACATGGCCT
>JBCCHR010000148.1:0-7306 GCA_039028655.1 Bacteroidota bacterium | reverse complement strand
GGTGGAAGTATCTTCCACGGTAGCGACGGAATTATGGTAACCGATACCTATTCCAGAAACCCTCGTTTGCTTCCCAAAGAAAGAATGGACGATTTTGTAGCTCCGGATCCCACCATTCCGCGAGTAACCACTAGTCACGCAGGTGAATGGGTGGATATTTGTATCCAGGGAGGTACGACTTCTTCGCCATTCTCGTATGGCGGTCCACTTACCGAAGCTGTGCTGATGGGGAATCTCGCCATCAAGGCCTATCAACAAAAAGTATTGAAAGAAGGCAAGCAGCCGGACCAGTGGGAACCTTTTTACTATCCGGGTCGGCGTACCATCAAATGGGATGGCGACGCCATGCGCGTAACCAATTACGAGGAGGCCAACGAATGGGTGAAGCGCAGCTATCGGGAAGGATGGTCACTGGAGTAAAATTGACACTTGCTCATGTGCTACGATATTAAAACCAGCTTGGAAGCGCAACTGAGTCGTGCTCGTCGGGAAAACGACCTGCAGGCGATGGACGAGATCATCGAGAAGCTCGCACCGCTTACCGATCTGCCCTTGCACCACGCATCCGGTTTTTCACATCCGGAGGTACTCATCTACACAGGTAGGTCTCCACAGTTTCCTGAGGTAGCCACCTGGGGTTTGGTGCCGCACTGGGTGCGTGATTCGGAACAGCAAAAGAAGCTTTGGAACAATACGTTAAACGCCCGCGGAGAGACCATCTTTGAAAAGCCCTCCTTTCGGACTGCCGCCTTGAACAATCGGTGTATTTTGTACGTGGATGGCTTTTATGAACACCATCATTTTGAGGGAAAGACCTATCCGTTCTTCATTCAGCATAAAACAAAACAACCCCTGGCACTGGCCGGATTGTGGAGTGAATGGCGGGATCCAGATACCGGTGGAGTGATCAATACCTTTACCATCGTAACCACCAAGGGTAACGATCTTATGGCGAAGGTCCACAACAATCCCAAGCTTAAAGAACCCAGGATGCCGCTCATTCTGCCGTCAGAGATGGAAGATCGCTGGCTGGAAACCACAGGAGAGGAATTGGATATTGAACGGGCAGAAGCACTCATACAATCCTATCCCGCTGCAGCGCTGCAAGTACATACGGTGCGTCGGCTTCGGGGAAAGGAATACCCCGGAAATGTGGAAGAGATCTCGGAGCCGTTTGTCTATCCGGAACTTAAATTTTAGGAAAATCCATTTATTGGAAACTTAGTATTCATTTAAAAAAACAACACATATGACCACAATTAATATTTATCTCACCTTTAATGGAAATTGCCAGGAGGCCTTCGAATTCTATGAGGAAGCCTTCGGGAAGAAGATCGCAATGATGAGCAAGTTCAGCGAAATGCCACCGGATCCCAACTACCCCGTAGCCGAAGAGGATATGGATCGCATCATGCACGTGTCCTTACCTATTAGCACGGAAACTGTGCTCATGGGAAGCGACACCGGCGGGGAATGGGGTGCACATTTTCAGCAGGGAAATAACTTTTCGGTTTCCATCGGTACCGACAGCAAGGCGGAGGCCGATCGATTGTTCTATGTGCTTTCGGAAGGAGGGAACGTGAGCATGCCTATGAGCGACACCTTTTGGGAGTCGTATTTTGGAATGTTCACGGATAAGTTTGGCATCCAGTGGATGGTGAGCTATGACGATCCCAACCGCCAGAAATAATTCAGCATAAAAAAAAGAACCCTGTGAATTTTGATCCACAGGGTTTTTTATTCTGAAAAGATAAAGACTAGTAATAAGTATAGCGTCTTACTTTTGAAATGTACTTGGCCAGGCGAATCACCTGGTGGCTGTAGCCGTATTCGTTGTCGTACCACACGTACAGAACGACATTCTTGCCGTCCTTGGTAACAATGGTGGCATTGCTGTCGTAGATGGAAGGGGCCGAAGAGCCAACGATGTCACTGGACACCAACTCGTTGTTCAGGCTGTATTTGATCTGTTCTACAAGATCACCCTCTAACGCATATTTCTTCATCACAGCGTTCAATCCATCCACGGAAGTAGGTGTTTCCAATTCGAGCTTCAAGATCGCCAACGAGCCGTTGGGTACCGGTACGCGAATGGCGTTGGAGGTAAGTTTTCCTTCGAACGAAGGAAGCGCCTTACTTACCGCACTTCCCGCACCGGTTTCGGTGATCACCATATTGAGTGCGGCAGCTCTACCACGACGGTATTTCTTGTGCATATTGTCTACCAGGTTTTGATCGTTGGTGTAGGCATGAATGGTTTCCAGGTGTCCCTGAACCACACCAAACGTATCCTCAACGGCCTTTAAGACCGGAGTGATGGCATTGGTGGTACATGAGGCGGCTGAGAAGATATCCAACTGCGATGGATCGTTTTCCTGGTGGTTGACACCGTGCACGATGTTCGGTACGCCTTTACCTGGAGCCGTAAGTAGCACTTTGCTGGTTCCTTTGGCTTGAAGGTGTCTGCCCAAAGCTTCCTTGTCTCTAAAAGCACCGGTATTGTCGATCACCAGGGCATCCTCGATACCGTATTGGGTATAGTCGATCTCTTCCGGGGCATTGGCCGAAATGATGTGAACGGTGGTTCCGTTGATCACCAAGGCCTGGTTCTTTACATCGATGCTCACCGTTCCGGGGAAGTCTCCGTGCACCGAATCGTATTGTAGTAATGATGCTCGCTTTTCCAGGACCGTTTGATCTACCTTACCTCGGGTAACAATGGCGCGCAATCGCATTTGGCTTCCCATTCCGGTACGGGACATCAACTCGCGGGCAAGCAATCGGCCTATTCGACCAAAACCATAAAGCACAACGTCCTTGGGAACGATACTTTTCTGGTCCTTAGCATTTCGCAATTTATCGCTCACAAATGCCAGGGCATTGCTGTAATTGTTGTCCTCCAGGTGGTATTCGTAGGTAAGTTTACCAATGTCCAGCTTGGCGGGAGGTAAGTTGAGCGTTAAAATGGCTTGTGCGATCTCTACGGAATCGAAGATCGAGATCGGTTTTTGAACAAATTCACCTGCGTATTCATGTAGGTTGAGGATCTCGCTCACATTTCGATTGATCAATTGGTTTCTAAAGAGTACCAACTCGATCGACTTGTCGTACCAAAGGTCGCTTATTATCTTAATAAATTCGACGGCGGCCTTACGTCGGTCTGTTTGAAATGAAAGTTCTTTTTCATAAACTTCGTCAAAGCTCATAGTGGTGTTGTTTAGGGTCCCGGTTAGGGGAAAATTTAAGGGTTTGAAAATTTTTGCAAAAATACACAACTAAAACGTTTTCGAATAACAAATATTGAAAAATAAATAGCCCGCCAAAAAATCAATTTTGACGGGCTATCTCTTCAAAATAAACTACCCTTTATTTGAAGATGAAAGAATTGAGTTCGCCTCGGCGATCCATATACGTTAGCTTAATGGCTTCGTTGTAATCGCGACGCCCCATAATGCGTTTCAGTTCGTCGATACTCTTTACCGGCTGGTCGTTGATCTGGGTGATCACGGAACCTTCCAGGCCAAATTGTTTCATGTCACGGGAAACGGCTTCAGAAATAATAACACCATAGCTCAACCCATAGGCCCTTAGCTGCTCTTTATTGGTGTTGCGCACTTCTAGTCCCAGTGCCTCGATCACGTAGGTTTCGATCTTGACCAGCGTAACGGGAATGATCTTTTTCCTGCCGTCTCGCAGAATGGTTACGTCGACAATATCATTCGGTCGTTTAGCACCGAGATATCCGGCCAGGTCGGAGAACTTGGCAATTTTATATCCGTCGATCTTTTTAATAATATCTCCCTTTTCGATTCCACCTTTGTCGGCTCCGCTGCCTACTTCGATACCATTCACGTAAACGCCTTCGGTTTCGGTCACTCCGTAGTATTCGGCGCTGGCCGAGTTCAAACTACCTCCGGTGATTCCCAGGATACCGCGCTGCACGCCACCGTATTCTATGATGTCTTCCACGATCTTGCGAGCCGTATTGGACGGCACGGCAAAGGCATAGCCCACATAGGATCCGGTCTCACTGGTAATGGCTGTATTGATGCCTACCAACTGCCCCTGTGTATTGACCAGGGCACCACCGCTATTGCCTCGATTTACTGCGGCATCGGTTTGTATAAAGGATTGTGAATTGCCGTCGGTCTCGTCGAGATCGCGCGATTTGGCACTTACAATTCCTGCGGTTACAGTGGAGGTAAGGTTGAAAGGGTTACCCACTGCCAATACCCATTCGCCAATTTTCACATTGTTGGAATCGGCAAAGGGAACAAAGGGCAATTGTCCCTCAGGTTCGATCTTGATCAAGGCGATGTCCGTCTTGGGATCGGTTCCCACGAGTTCGGCCACGTAGGTTTTATTGTTGTTAAGGGTTACCTGAAGTTCGGTGGAATTCTCGATCACGTGGTTATTGGTAATGATGAATCCGTCCGGACTAATGATCACTCCGCTACCCGAGCCGATCAACGTTCGAGGCGACCCTCTGAAAAAGTCTTGCAGGCTCATCGCGCCTGAACTTTCTGTTTTGTTCTTCACGTGAACCACGGCATTTACCGTTTTCTCTGCGGCATCTGTAAAGTCCAGTCCTGTGTTGGCGGCTTCAAATGTCGATAAGTTGGTTGGAACGAAGGTTGGCATTTCCTGCTGTTCCACGAAAGCTGTTGGGGTGTCTTTTTCAACAAATAGTTTGTATCCCCCCAGTGTCAAGGCACCTGCTGCCAAGGCCACTGCAAATAAACGTGCTGTTTGTCTCATAAGATCAAATTTTTAGATACTTAAATTTAACTATTTAATGACGGTCATATTGTTAAAACGTTTCAAGTTTAACTCGTATTTAACAGAAAGATTCGTCCCCGTAAAGTGCGGGGTTTTCATACCTTTGCGTAGCCATGAATTTCGAATTTGTCAAATACCAGGGAACCGGAAACGATTTTATATTTATCGACAACCGTTCCTTGCATTTCAGCAAAAATAATACCAGCCTGATCGCGCAACTTTGTGACCGAAAATTTGGCATAGGTGCCGACGGGACGATCCTTCTTGAGAATCATCCCGAATACGACTTTAGGATGGTGTATTACAACGCCGACGGAAATGAGAGTTCGATGTGTGGTAATGGCGGACGGTGTATCGTGCATTTTGCCCGATCGTTGGGAATTATTTCTTCGGAAGCCGTTTTTGAAGCCATCGATGGGGTGCATCACGCTACCATTGAGGAAGATGTGGTGTCGTTGGCCATGAACGACGTGACTGGGATCGAGGAGGCCAATGGAGGGGTCTTTTTGGACACCGGATCCCCACATCACGTGACACTTGTGGACGATCTGGATGCCTGTGATGTGTTTTCAGAAGGAAAAAAAATACGATACGAAACATACGGAACTGCGGGTGCTAACGTTAATTTTGTAGCTCCGGTGAGCGACCATGTTTTTGGGGTGCGCACCTATGAGCGCGGAGTGGAAGATGAAACGCTTTCCTGTGGTACCGGGGTGACAGCCGTGGCCATCGCTATGCATGCAATAGGACAGACCAGCGATCAAACAGTACTGCTTCACACACGGGGAGGAGTCCTTGAGGTGTCGTTCCAAAAAACCAAATCGGGATATGGATCGATCTTCCTAAAGGGTCCGGCCACCAAGGTATTTAAAGGGCATTGGACATGAATACACTGAGAGGAACTCAAATTTATCTGCGTGCGTTGGAACCGTCCGATCTGGACGACCTATACCAGTTGGAGAACGACGAATCCACCTGGGAGGTGAGTAATACCTCCACACCCTATTCCAAGTACGTACTCAAGCAATACCTGAACAACGCGCATCGCGATATCTATGAGGTCAAGCAATTACGATTGGTGGTTTGTGTTGCTGAAACTAATTTGGCAGTGGGATTCGTGGATCTCTTCGATTTTGAGCCCAAGCATAAACGAGTGGGGGTAGGCATTGTGATCTTTTCTGAAAAAGACCGGCAAAAAGGGTATGCTTCGGAAGCGATCCGACTTCTGGGAGCCTATGCCGCTACCCATCTTGGCGTGCACCAGATATATGCCAATATTACGCGCGACAACACCGCGAGTATTCAACTCTTTGAAAATCTTGGCTATCGACTGGCGGGAGAGAAGAAGGATTGGATCTTCGCAGCAGGGGGTTACAAGGACGAATTACTTTATCAATACTTCCATGAAGAACATTAAGAAAATACTGTTGATCGCCTCTTTGATTGGGGTAGTGTTCATGGCAGGTTTTGCCTACTATGTCTACAGCAATGTGTTTGTTCCTAATACAGCATTCAACAATGAAGAGGCACATATATATATAGGTAGCGATGCTGGTTTTAGCCAGGTAAAAGAGGAATTGGAACCTTTACTCAAAGACATGGAGAGCTTCGAGGCCGTTGCCCGCAGAAAGGGCTATGATACCCGGGTTAAAGCGGGCCATTTCGTGATCAAAAAAGGAATGAACAACAATGAGATCGTGAACTCGATCCGACTGGTCAATGTGCCAATCAAGATCAAATTCAACAACCAGGAGCGAATCGAGAATCTGGCCGGCAAAGTGGCGGCTCAATTGGAGGCCGATAGCCTCGCGTTCCTCAATGCCATGCGTGACCCCGCGTTTCTCGAGAGATCGGGCTTTAACAAGGCTACTGCCCTGGGCATGTACGTGCCTAATACCTATGAAGTATACTGGAACGAATCGCCGGAGGGATTTAGAGATAAGATGCTGGAAGAGTACAATCGGTTTTGGAAAGGAGCTCGAAGCCAAAAGGCCAGCGATCTGGGTATGAGCAGGGATGAGGTAATGGCGTTGGCAGCCATTGTACAGAAGGAAACGGCCAAGGTAGATGAGCGTCCTCGGGTGGCTGGCTTGTACGTGAACCGAATCAAGGAAGGCATGCCCCTGCAGGCCGATCCTACCATTATTTATGCTAAGAAATTAACCGATTCAGATTTCGACCAGGTGATCAAGCGGGTGTTGTACCGGGATCTGGAGATCGAATCGCCCTACAATACTTATAAGAACGCCGGGGTCCCACCGGGACCGATCACCATGCCCGATATCTCTTCTATCGATGCCGTGTTGGACCATGAGCAGCACGATTACCTATATATGGTCGTAAATGTGCAGAACTTTGGTTATCACAAATTTGCCAAGAGCCTTGAGCAGCACAATCGAAATCGCCGGGAGTATGTGCGGTGGATCAATGCGCAGGGAATCAACCGATAATTTCGGGCCATCGAATGAGGAGTTGTCGAGAGGTTCCAACACGACATCCACCTACCTACCTTTCCCCAAAGAAGTTC
>JBCCHR010000147.1:0-7350 GCA_039028655.1 Bacteroidota bacterium | reverse complement strand
GTCGGGATCATTCCGGACGTAGGACAGAAGTTGTTTACACAGTTGTAGCGCTCTCCTCCCACATTCATGCCGGTAAATTTGCTTTCGATGCGTCTTAGTCGAGCGATCATTTGCGTGAACTGCTGTGCACTGTATCGTTGTTGTGCATGCGTGGGCCATAAGTTAGCACCCAGTAGGCGTGAAACTCTGAAATGTTGTTCCAACAGTTGTAATCGTTGATACAATGCATTTCCAAGGACAACTCTTGGTCCTCGTCCCGCGTTACGCGCACGTGCTCGTACCAGATTTCGGAACGTGGTAAACCAGGAACGTGCCGCCTGTACCCATTGGCTGGCCTGTGCAATGGCCGATTGGATATTGCTTTCAAAATTGGCGCAGGAATCCGCACCTCTGGTGGCTGTTCGTTGATGTCGTGGCAGTTGTAGCTGTCGCTGAACCATTGGTCGTCCCGTTCCTTGTTGGAGGGTGTGTGTTAACTCGTGGGCAAGCAAATGCTTCCCCGACGTGCTGTTCGGATCGTATTGGCTGCGGTTAAAATAGATGTCCGATCCATTGGTGAAAGCATGTGCACCCAGTTCCTGACTCATTTGAACGGCGCTCGTTCCGGTGTGGATTCTCACATGACTAAAATCGGCACCAAAGCCGGTCTCCATCTGTTGTTGGGTACCTGCATCCATGGGCGAACCATTTCCTTTGCTTTGTTGCAGCCTGGTTTGCAATGTTCCATCGTGTAATGCGGTTTCGGCTGTGTTTTGCAAACTGCTCTTTTGCAAGGTTTCTTCGGAATCACATTCGTCACACTTGTGCTGTACGTCTGCTGTGCCCAGACTTGAAGGCATTTTGAAGGCCTCCGAAGCGGGGAGTTCGTCTTTATCAGAACAGGCCGCGCATTTTTTCTGGATTTCATCTTCATCCGATTGAAGTTGCACCACAGGTGTCACCGATTGCGCCAATGGTTTTTCTTGAATCTCTTCGGAAGTTTCTGATGTTTCTTTTGTTTCGAATGGAGATCGTTGAATCCTGCCTATGGACGGTGCAGCAAGACTTGTACTGCTTCCGAAGAATGTATCCTGCTTTTGAGTTTTGGCCACCACCTTGTCTGCCATGGCATCCGCTTCTTTTTCATATCCGTCGTTGGCCTTTCCGATCGATAATTTCGTCTGGACTCCAAAAAAAGGGGCATGAGTCTCCTGCTGCGTGGAAGCAGAACGAGAAAAATTGCGAACCCTGTATGGAGAAAATGCCTTCATAGATTTATGCGGAACGTGAATACCACTCCCGACAGGACGAATCCATCAGAATAACAAAAGTGTTGATATGACTAGCAAATACGGGCATTTGATGCCTTTTATTCGAGGTTTTAAGTTACTGTTTCGGGTGCAGAAAGCCCATGGGTGTTTCCCCCATATGTAGGGGGGATTTTTCCTTTATTACTTCTTCCGAAAAGCTTTTTCTACCAGCAATTTTTCACAAGGAGTGCCCTTGTCAACATATTCCTGCACTTTCTTGGGTTCGTTCACTTTATCGTGACGGGCCAAAATATTCTTCTTCCATTTTGGTACCCCCGGTGGCAATTCGGACAATCCGGCCGGGTAGGACGCCACGATTACCTCCACGCGACGCAATTTATGCTGCTCCGTTTTAGGGTCGAAGCCAGGTACAGGTTCTTTGTCCGACATTCCCTTCAGCAAAAATCGATTCACACCGATCTTCTTTTTTTCGGCTATTTCAACCTTCGCTCTCCTGGAAACACCCTGTTTTCTCAGGTAGTGATACACATTCTTTGCCCTACGGTCACTGATGTGTTGCTTTGCGACCGCACTGCCTACGTTGTCTGAGTGCCCACGGATTTCCACGAACATGTCGAACACCTTGACGAGGTCGGCAATAAGCTTCAATTTGTCCCGCTCAGCTGGGTCGAGCTTGTAAACACTGGCTTTGTTAAAACCAAAGTCGATCACAGTCGATTGGCCAAAGGACTCACCCTTGTGGGGTCCGTCTCCGGCCAATCCTCGTAGATCGTCCTCCTTAATACCAACACTCCGGGCAATCTCGTTCTCAATATTAACCGTGGAGTCGTGCAGCGTGCTCACGGCTCGCTTCCCTTTGGCATGCGCTCCGAGATCTTCAAGGGCGGCGTGTCCGCACAACTCATGACCAAGCACCACCTCCGGATTGGCCGTATAGGTCTTTTTCTCTCCTTTTTTAGTGTGATACCCGGCCTCCAAGGGTGCCAGATTCGAATTGATGAACACCTTGTGTTTCTTGTCGTGAGTATGCGGAAAAAGGTGATCACCAACCAGGATCTTCCAGTCGAATTGGGCCGTAGGGCGGGTAAGTACATGCATGCAACATGAACCGGTTCCTTTTCCACCCTTGGCGAGATCAGCTTCTGATTTTGAATGACTAGGCGCAACCTTGCCATTGGCTTTCACTGTAAAATCTGGGCTGATCTTTGCCAGTTGTCCTTTCACCAGGTCCACCCGCTCCTTATTGGAAAGACTCTTCGATGGATCCTCTCCTTTGGGATCTGTCTGGAACCTGTCGATATAATCCTGCGGGTAGTCTTCTCGCACCGCCAGTGATCGCTGTATGAACTGATTGGACGATTTTTGCTGAATTTGAGGTTTGCCAGTCGAACCGTACGAACCACTTCCGAAGAACGAGCCTCCGCCATTTGATTGATTCACAACGTGATCGGCCGCTTTGTCGGCCTCTCTTTCATAGGCATTGTTCTTAGAACCCATGGAAAGTTTGGCTTGGCCTCCAAAAAAGGATTCACCTTCCGTTTCACGAGTCGCTGCTTGCGACGAACCAATTAATTTGCTGTGCTTTTCAAATATCGGCATTCAGTTGTCTTTCAGAATAAATCGAAAAAATCTTACGCTCAATGTTCACCGGAGAAAGATGGCAATTCTAGATGTCCACCACCTCATCCACTTTTTTCATGATCAGGTTGATCACCGTGTTCTTGAATTGTCCCAAGTTGATCTTGGATATCCCGGCTTTGTGCAAAGTGGTCATGATCACCAGATCTTTCTGGCTTTTCATCAGCAGCTCGTATTCGCCTTTGGTGATCACTCCGGAAGCAAACATTTCGGTCCACCGCTTTAGTTTCGCCTTAGCACTGTCGAAGAATTCGGATACATCGTTTTTGATACTTTGTCCTTCCTCACCAAATTTGTCCTTTACAAGGTTGATGATATCACCTTTTAGCTCTTTAAATAACTTTTCAAAATCCATAATACTGTGTTTATTGGGTTAGTGTTAACAAGGCCTGGTTGATCAAATTGGCCGATTCTTTGCTTTTATTCTCTTCAAAATCGACCATCAATTCGAATAATCGTGAAATTTCGGGTGAGAACTCTCCTATGAATGCCTCGCTCATGGTACCTTGTTCTTCCCAAAGCTTTAGAAATCCTTGTAAGGCAGAGCTTTTGGAGGTATGCAGCAGCCACATCTTTTCAGTGATCACGTTGTCTTTCTTGTTTTGCTCATATTCGAGCATGGTCTGCAGTCGATCCTGCAAGGCATTCACGCTCGTTAAATTGTCTGAATACTGCTGTGAGGAAGAGCGTTTGAGCATGTTCTCTACCATTACCTTGGTTTCAAGGGTTTGTTGGTAGGTAAATTGGTCGAAGGTACTCACGCAGGAGGCCAACATCAGGCTGACAAACAGCACGAGCGCTTTTAGTTTTGATTTCATATTGATAGTTTTAGATATTACTTGATTATTATTTTTCATTCTTTATTTTTTGATTTGAAATTGCTCCAAAGGAGCATCAGGATGATACAATTCCAATGTTCCGTCTTGCCAAAGCGTAAGTACTCCACCCCGATGGGCTACCATATCTACGGGCGATCCATCTTGTTTAGTGATAGGCTCAAAATCAAACGACCGATACACTCCGTTGCTCGTGAGCAGGTATGTGTCATCTCCTATAATCTGTATTTTTTGAACCCGATAAAAGTCCTGCGGCAAGGCTTTAGTGGTGGTAGACAGGTTTTCGAGGGCTACCCGCACCAGTGATTCATCGGTCGCGATTAATAAGGTGTCGTTTAATACTGTGAGACATCGTACCGCGGCGGTCGAAGCGATTGTGCTCAACGCCCCAGAAGACCGATCCAGGATTTGGATTGTCGTCGGGGAGTGGCTATCCACAAATACCAAGACATTTTGTGCCACAGCGAGATGTTCAATTTGTCCAATAATCTCGGTGGGAATTTGATTTACTTCCCCTTTGTTTCCAATTTGAAAGATCATACCCGGTGACAAGGTTACTTGATCTTTTTTATTGGGAGTTGGGATGGCTATATCCCTATTGGCAGCGGCTGCGTAAAGCTTGTCGGCATATTGACTAACCGCAGTAACTCTGCCGGTGACCAAGGGTCCGAAGGTTTCTATTCGATCCTTGGAGACGTGCCATTGTATCCAACGTGCATCCCAACGTCCCACCGCGGTAACACCCTCTTTCGTTGAGAGAACCCAGGGCAAATCCAGGGGTGTGTTCACTTGTTTGAGTACGGTTCCTTCTTCATCCATTTGAATTAGTGTACCTTCCATGGAAATCGCAAAGATCGCCTCATGCGCAGCGATCAAGCTGTGCCATTGATGGTTTTGTTTTTCTATTTCCGTAGTCCCAGACATTCTGGTATTTTCGTTTTTACAATATGCGCTTAACGTTACAAAGGCTAGTATGATGGCCCATCGGATCATTTACCAACTCCTTTTTTACCGATCTCGATAAACAAACTTTTCCTGATGACGGCCAATTGCCCATCCGTTAACTGATCGATACCAGCCCCAACGATCTTACGATTGTCGCCACTGGTCAACAGATTGTTTGGATCTCCAGCTACCGTATCGGGGATATTATCGTCTTCGGTATGATCCAACCCCAACACATGTCCCACTTCATGAGCAAAAGTATCCTGCGCCCTGTTGCTTGAGTTTACCACCACCGATGTGCGATCGTCCGGCAAATTGGCCAGGTCGCTTTTGGTAAGGGCTTCCCCTCGCGAGCCATCGCTCATGTCCGGCACCCAGTATCCGGTAATCCTATCCTTAACGCGGTTGTGTTTGACCATTTTAAGCTCTTCCCGCGTGGCCTTGTCATCAAACTCGTGTAGCACCAGATTTTTGCCGATTACTTTTTTAGACTCTTTTTCATCAAGCACTTTTGCGTTGCCCTTTTCGATCTCGATCCCTTTCGGATTGAAGATCTGATTTGCGCGATTGAAATCTGCATCGATCACGTCGGCCGCAGGCTTGAGCAGGGTAGTGGGGATCACTACTTCCAGGGACGATTTGGCCGCGCTGGTCAAGATCTCAATGATCCCCATTTTCTTGATCCAATGCAAGAAATTATCGTCGTCAAGAGCCGCTTTCAATGCTCTTTTAAAATCGTCACCATTTAATTCAAAAAGTAGCTTGCGTATTTCTTTGGCCTCCGCTTTGGTCATTTGATCTCCCTTGGTCAACAAGGCAAGCATCTTGGCCTCGTTGCTTCCGGCCACAGGAGGAAGGGCTTCTGCGCCACGGTCCACACTGTAATACAGGTCCAGAGCTGCCATGGTATTTTTACCCACGACTCCGTCGGACCCCAGTGCATTGGCTTTTTGGTACTTCCGCACTCTGCTCTTGGTTTCCGATCTAAATTTGCCGTCAACACCAAACTTGGGCAGTGTGAATCCGGCATCTACCAGTGCCTGTTGTATTCGTTTCACATGATCTCCGGTTTCGCCATGCTTGAGCAGGCGATTTCCGTCCAACACCTCTTCCAGGATGGCATCGCCGCGGAATCGAGGCGATTTCAGATCGGCTGCCTTTGCCTTCAGTTCGCTTCCTTCCTGCTGTATGGTATGAGTTAATTCATGCGCCAGCAGGTGTTTGCCTTCCTTGGAGTTAGGGTCGTATTTCCCTTCATTGAAATATACATCCTTCCCGCTGGTAAAAGCCTGCGCACCCAATTCACTGCTCATTTCCTTGGCTTCCGAACCGGTGTGGATATTGACATCGTCGAAATTGGCTCCAAAACCAGCTTCCATCTCTCGTTGTGTACTCTTACTCATTTTTTGTCCACCTCCTTTGGAACTCTTCAGCTTAGACTCTACGGATCTTCCGCTGCGTCCCGCACGATTGGATTTCATTTGCACGGCTTCTTCCTCTTCCTCTTTCATTTGTACAGCTTCTTCCTCTTCCTCTTTCATTTGCACAGCCTCTTCCTCTTCCTCTTTCATTTGTACAGCCTCTTCCTCTTCCTCTTTCATTTGTACGGCCTCTTCCTCTTCTTGTTTCTGAACCGGTTGTTCTTCTTCCTCCTGTTTTTGCACGGGTTGTTCCTCTTCTTCTTGCTTTTGTACCGGTTGTTCTTCCTGCTCTTCCTGTTTTTGGACGGCCGGTTCGGCTTCTTCTTCCTTAGCTTCCATTTTCTGGACAGGAGTAATCGAATCGATGGGTTTTTCCTGAATCTGTCCGGTGGCATTACTCATCTTTTGGATGGCAGTGCTTTCGCCAGTACTGTTCACCACCTGATCGGCCACTTGATCGGCCTCTTTTTCAAAGGCGTCATCGGCCTTACCCACTGATAACTTGGTCTGTACTTTTGGGAAAAATGGTCCCTGGCCACTAGCGGCGCCAGGTTTTGGTGCTTTTTTACGTTTTCTTTTCATGATTCAAGATTTACCATTCAACATATAACATTTGTTCTTTCCAGGGAAGTTTCACCAGGTGTAAGTTCCATGGCAAGGTGTCCAACAAGATATCCTGTGTTTTTCTTGGGACAAATAATTTGTGCGCATCCTCTTTCAAGGTAAGCTTTCCGTCTCTAATTAAAAATTCGCTTCGCAATGCGTCAATGGCGTTGGTTCGTAGTCCACTCCAATGATTTAGCACTGCCTCCAACAATTCGTTGCAGGACTGTTTCTGATCCTCGGAAAGTTTGACAAAACGATCAACAGGCTGTTGGGCAGGGATGTTGCAAAGGTATTTTTCAAAAACAAGATCGTGTTCCATGGGCTGTTCGTTCCTCGTGGCGACGTAATGAAGCAGGTGAACGGCCAGCTCTTTTTTGTCTTCTCTGATCTCTTTCCCGGATAGCAGATCCATATTGATGAAAAAATGCTTTAAAAAAGGATGTAGGAGCACTAATCCAGCCTGTCCGATCAAGGTGCCTTCCTCATCGTAATTTTTGACGGAATTCTCGTCCGAAGTCCCAGGATCGAGAGCTGTTTTTTCGAGTGATTTTTCTAAAGAAATTTTTGACAAATTTATAAAATCCCTAAGGGCATATTCGAAAAAATGCATTCCATCAATAAAGCTCAACTCGGATTTAAAATTAGTGAAATTTT
>JBCCHR010000146.1:0-7424 GCA_039028655.1 Bacteroidota bacterium | reverse complement strand
TAGGCACCTTGAATACCAAGATTGCCAAGATCGAAACTTTTTGACCGCGAAGGATTAGACGTGTTTATTTGATATAAAGCCGTTTTATTCCGATCCTGGGCAACGTAAATAACATCGGTTCCAGAAATTTTCTTCATGAACTTCACATAGGAATGGGACTTTATTATCCTGGGTCCACGGTTAGCCGACGCCAGATCGAACCGCAGGATATGGGAGCTGTACTTGGATAGTGCAAGAAATTTTGTTCCTTCCAAATGCTCTATATTTTTCAACTCCCGAAAATTGGCATTGTCACTTACCAGGATTTCATTATCCAACGAAGCCTGTGAGCGATATAGGCCCGTGGAATCACTGTATAAAACTTGAAGGTTGGAATTGACGAAGTACGGTTTAAAGGACCGGGTCTCGCGACGAATAGTGTCCCAAGGAGAAGGGTCCGGATCTTTACTAATCCCAATTTTCTTAGACATAAGATATTCCGCAGTTCTTACAAACAAAAGCAACTCACCGCTTTCCAGTTTACGCGTTTTGGTGCTATTGATATGCCTTTTGTTCACAAAGGGCGGAAGCTCGATCTTTTTTAAGTAGAATGGCCGAAACGAATATTGTTGTTTCAATTTCTTTTCAAACTCAAAAATCGATTCAAAATCTTTTACATCAAGTAAGTTGGTGTCGTTCGTTACAAACCGATCGGCCTCCTGGGTTTCCAGGAAAGAGATCGTGGGGTCCAATGCCTCTTTGATACGCGCATCGTCCAACAAATTGTTGGCATACATGGTTCCTTCCAAGACTTTAGTTTGATTTTCCAACTGCATGTTCAGCACCCAGTATCCCAATATACCCACGATCAACACCAGCAACAAGAAGATTCCCCCTGCAAACCAGGCCAGTTTCGTGTTTTGCTTCTTTTGTGCGGCCTTTCGTTCTGCTTTGAGCCTCGCCTCTCGTTCCTCGGCTTGCCGCTTATCACGACGCTGTTTGATGACCGAGATCAGTACATCGTGAATGAGCTCGACATAGTCTACCTCGTCGCGCGATTCTTTTCTGATGATACGTGCATTGATCAGCGTATCGATCACTTCATCGGAAATCTCGTACGATTTCTGCATTTGCTGAAGCGATTGCAATTTCCTGTACCCGCTTTCCGTTAAGAGTTCATTTTCAATAGCCGTTGTTACATTACTTCCGTACGAAGCGGTACTGTCGTCGTAATACCCACTGATCACATTGTCGATATTAAAATCGTTGACCAATTTGCTGGTGAAGGTATCCAAATTACGCTCGATCCTTTTTTCATTGATCCGGTGGCAGATAAGACTGAGCAGAAAAGGTTCTACCTTTAATTTCTGATCTTTCTCGCCTTTTTCCTTAAGAAGGTCAAAATCGGCCTGCGTAACACCTGGCAAAATCGAAATGATCTCTTGTGCGATGGACTCGCTAACAAGATCCTGAGCGGGTTTCCTCGCTGCATCCATCGCCTGGGTGATCGTCATTTGCACCACCCGGAAACGGTTGTCCATGATCGAAGGCATGTAGGTATTGAGCTCTTCGAGTCGGGCAAGGTAGTCTTCCCGAAGACTCACCACAACGCGATAAGTAAGCTTGCTGTAGCGTGATGGAACGATCTTTCCCTGGGTTTTGAATTTCTTCTTTACGGAGGCCGGAATGCGATTCTCCACGATGTCTGCCAGCTCGATCACCAGCTCTTTTACGCCCGGATTGTTCGCTCCCAGGGTGAAGATCTCTTCAAACTGGTCGAGGATCAAAACTGGGGTGACCAGTCCTTTCATAAAGTCCACATCATGCAGGTATTCCCAAAGGGTGGTATCTCCTATGGCACGCACCTTGGGGTCCATTTCGGATAAACTTTCAGAGACGCGATCTCTCAGTTGTTGAAGCGGTGTTTTTTCTGCTGAAAAGTCAATGCGGACATACACCGGATGATAGAATTTTTTTCTTAATTCGGGCATCAATCCGGCCCTGAGCAGGGAGGTTTTTCCAATACCCGATTTTCCGAAGACAACGGTCTGGCAAAAATCCTCTATCAGCGTAAAAAGTTCATGGATCTCCTGGTCCCTTCCGCCAAATTGGGATTTGTTTTTTTCTTCGAAGGGCTTTAAGCCTTGAAAGGGACGTCTATGATCCCTGTGTGATGGTGCATTACTCATGGGCTGCGTCCTCCTCTCCCTTAATTTTGGTCAAATTATTTTCCTTAATAAACGTTCTCACGATCTTACCAAACTCTTTTTCCGAAGGAATCGAAGTAATATTTCGGCTTCTTATTTCTTCTGGGATGCGATCGTCCGTAGGAGAGGTGCCGTCGATGATGTAGGGCCTTATGTAGGTATCCCTGCCGTCCGGAAATTGATCGGTCGAGCCTTTGAACTGTTCAATGATGATGGCACGTGTCCATTCTTTGGAATACACATAACTCTCTTTATTCTTGATGGAATTCTCAGAGATGATCGGAACTATATAATCGCAATTGTTGATGTATCCGCTGATGGTATCGCCAAAGCGCTCCCCGTTTCGGAGATCGTCTTCATCAAAGAACAATTCCACACCACTTTTCTCAAATTCGTTTTTCAGCTTGGTCACCAATGGCTTGTCACCCCAGCTGTAACTCAAGAATACCTTTTCCTTGTACAGCGGCTCGTTTTGTACCAATCCCTCGTTTTCTTCGAGTTCATCCACCAATTCGTCTACAAATTCGAAAGTGGACGAATACACCTTTTCATTTTGATCGTCTTCCAGATCTACCCCGATCGGGATCACGTTGGTTTTATAATTCTTCAGGAAGGAGGCCAGGTTAGAGGCTTCGGCAATATGATCGCTGGCCACATATTTCTTTCGCCTTCCATCCACAAACCTATCATCGGAAATGGTCCGAATAAAGAATCGCATGAACCAGTCCGGAAACGTACAACCAATCAACAGGATGGCCTTTCCTTTCACCGCTTTGAACAGATCGGTCTTCTTTTTATCGTTTTCATTCTGAAGCCGATACAAATACTCCAACGACATTTCTTCCGTAAGCGCAAAATCGGTCCCATGAATACTTCCTTTGAGATTAAAAATATTCTTTAGTTGAGGATCGTGTTTCTGTTCGTTCACATCATCCGAATTGTGGATGGCAAAATTCACTGAGGGATTTACGTGAGTATTATTCTCCGCTTCAAAGGCCCGCTCCAGGAAGTTGTCGAAGTTAACGGTTAAAATGGTCTGGAAGCCTTCAATACGGGTGAGTTTTCGATAAACGTCCAGCATCAATTCCTCGTTTTTTATTTCTTCGGAAAAGATCCGGATGATCTCGTCTTTTACCGCGTCCTCTGCCTCTCCAAGCTCGTTCATCAAAGTAAGCACCACATTATTTAAGTTGAAGGGAGTGGGAGGATCGGCAACATGATAGGTCCTAATAAGTTGGAACGCCAGGTAGTCGTATAGATTGATCACGATATGCTCATCCTCGTCCGAGATCTTATTGACCAGTACGTTCAAACGGTCGATATCGGGAATGTCAGCTTTTTTGATCTTTAATCGCGAAAGGTCGTTCCCCAGAATAGGCACAATGCCTTTCCGATTGATCGCATTTCTGATCAGGGTCAATTTATGTGAACCGCTCATGCTCTTGGTTAGTTAGTTGCTGCAATTTACAAATGAAATATCGTACATGTCAACCCACTTCAAAATAAAAGTGATTGCCATTTCTCATAGGGCGCGCTACTGCGGATCACGTTGGACTATCGCCAATGCAAACCGCCATGCGAGGGGAGAGGTACATGCACCTATGCTTTGAAAAAGGTAAGGATATTTTGAGAAATACGAAATTCTGTCCTCAGCATCCCTGCTTAGTGCAGATAGAATACTGTCCTGAAGCTGTTCTGCATCAAGGATTTACCAATCCCTGGAGTTGGTGAGTGTGATGTCCGCATCCAACCATATCTCAGCCAACTTGTTTTCGATTTTGGTCCTATTTTCGGTATCATTCAAGCCCTTGTACGCCGCAAGAAGGCCATGCATTGCCCAACCATTTTTGGGAAGCTGAAATAGATCTTCTTCGTAGGTCGCAATGGCATCTTCAAAACGGCCTGCCTCATTTTGGACTGCTCCCAAATGATGTCGTACGGAGAAGAACCAGTCCGGTGGTTCCTGATATACTAATGCATCCTCCATGGCGGCGGCATCCCGCAACAGGGCAATACTCTCGTCATGCATTTTTTGCTTTGCCAGAATCTCCGCCTTCAATACCAGTCTCGCAATTTGAAGCAATTGGTGGGTATTATTAAAGTCCCAGATGGTCACTTCCTTGAGGCTCTCATCGGACGCATAATTATCCAATGCCGCCAATTCGGTATTGGCGTCATCAATCGAGCCCAGGCCCAGG
This sequence comes from Bacteroidota bacterium, assembly GCA_039028655.1. Lineage (GTDB taxonomy): Bacteria > Bacteroidota > Bacteroidia > Flavobacteriales > Flavobacteriaceae > Aureisphaera. The sequence continues at coordinate 3,040 of JBCCHR010000146.1, read as the reverse complement.
TAAGCCATGCCTCGAGCGTAATGTCGAACGCCTTCAGGATATTTCAAAGAGGAATCTTCATTTTCCATTTCCAGAATTTCGTCCCACTTACCAAATTTCACCCGAACATAGTACGGAATGGTATAGTAGTGCTGAATAGTTCCCCATCCCGGCTCTTTCATTAACTGTCGATTGGCGTGTTCAGCCACTTTATCCGCCCCCAGGAGTCCTAAGGTACTGTTTCCTTCCAAGGTGGCAGTAGCCGCCATAAAATGATAGTTGTGTGGATAGAGTGTTAAAGGGTATGATCCCTGGGCATGACAGGCCGTAAGGTAGGTGCTGTCTGCCGCCACCGCGCGTAAATTGGACATTGTGCCCTTGCGATAATCCCCCGTGCGGATATAAATATGCGACGGCATATGGATGAGGTGTCCGGCATTGGGAACCAGGTCTTCATCGTATAGCTGCGCGCTATAAAGTCCCAGTTCGGGTGTTGCAGATGCTTCCACCGCATGAATATAGAAATGATGTGCACCCGGATGCTTGGGTGCGATCGCAAAGATCTCTTCAAAAACGTCAAGAATAGCAGGTGTCCATTCCTTTGGCTGACCTTCATGGGTCCAAAGGTCCCAGGGGTGTAAGTTCATTAGCGATTCTACATATAAGGTACCGATCTCGGGATCGTCCGGGTAGGCATCGAATACTTTTTTAAGTTCCTCGGAGAAGGCAAGGTCCAAAGCACTTCTGTCGTCGATGGGATCCGGCACATACCTCTTGGCCAACGCATTAATGAGTGCCTTTTCTTTCGGACTTGTATTTTCTGAAAGGGCCATGGCTTTTTGTATGGCCGCATAGGCTCGTTCGTAATTGTCGTCTTCCATGCCGGCATTGTAGTTGGGCCCCAGGACATAGGCATATCCCCAATGGGCCATCGCGCAATCCGGATCCAGTTGGGTGGCATAATAAAAAGATCTGGCCGCTTCGGCGTGATTAAACCCGTAGGCCAGTATAAGACCCTGGTTAAAATAAGTTTGTACCATTGGGTTTTGGGTGGTAATGGGAAAGTTCAATACTTGCAGGCCATCAAACAATGGCGCAACCTGATCGGTTTTATACCACTCACTATCTGTGGTAATGGGTGCGCAATAGGCGTTGCTTTTGGCTGGAATTGTGGTCGTTTCAGGCTCCGTTTTCTGCTTACACGCCGTAAGAACCAATAACGAAATCAGAAAATATTTTGAGAGGGAACACATGGTTGGTGGTGGTTGGTTTCAAAGGAAAGGTACTAAAATAATATGACATAAGAATCTGATAATGAATGAATTCAGATTAAGTTTTTAGATCCAAGGTATTCAGCAAAAAAATAAAAAATCAATTTCGACTATCGCGAACCATCGACATCAATTGCTCAAATTCCTTACCGCTCACCGGTGTCCTTTCTTTTTTAGGCACGTCGGTCATGACCTTGTGCGCGATCACCGTGTTCCAGGCCGGAATCACAAAAATGCGTTGTCCCGAGGTCCCGGTAGTTAGGAACGACCCTTCAGGCAGGCCGCCCGCGTAGTTGCCGGAAGGTAACCACCACAGATACCCCTGGGCATGGCGTTCATCGCTTGGTGTTGGACTCAGGACGAAATCGGTAGTGATCTTCGCGATCCAATCCTTGGGAATGATTTCTTGTCCGTTCCATTGGCCTTCGTCGAGAAACAACTGGCCAAACTTTGCCATATCGCGGGTCGATAACCGAAAACCAACCTTGGCGTGCCTCGACAGACTGGTGTCTCGCCGGTAAAAGGTTTCGTACTTCTCGATGTGAAGTGGACGGGCAATTCCTTTCTCGAATGCCTCTTGCACCGTACGACTGGACTCCTGCTCGAAGACGGTGGTAAGCGCGTTATAATCCCAGTTGTTATAGGCCCATTTCGTACCGGGGGTGTTCGGGCTGCTTCCTAACAGGCTATCTCTCATTCGTTGCGCGTTGCCCACTTGAGAGACGGCCGGGTGATTGATACCCGAGATACTCTTTATCAGGTGCTCGACGGTGGCGGTTTTCTGCAAGTCGGTTAGGGGTATGGGGGTATCGTCAATGCCCAAATCGGCCAACGTACTGTTGAGGTCGATCTTGTCCAAGTGCTGCGAGATGAGCGCCATTAAAATGGCCTTTCGAATGGAGTGTATCCTACTTATGGAGTCGATCTCGCCATAGGTCTTTACCATCTCACCATCCGTTTGTATGATGAGCGAATGCGTTCCAATCTCCCTGGCATATTGCATGGCTGCTTCCAACTTATGGTGGTTCCAAGGGCCAGGATCTTTATCGCAGCCCATGAAGAGCGGGGCGAGTAGAAGAATAAAGAGTACCGGTCGGATGAAGGTATTTGTGGTCATTTTTCTCAAAAGGGAAAGGTAATCAATTTTAGGGAGCCATATTAGCCAAGGGGCCAGCTGGCGGGCAGGCGTTCGATTCCCGGAGGCGGAACGAAAAAAGTCTCCCGAAGGAGACTTTTTGGGTGGAGGAATTACCTCGGGTGATCCCTACTAGCTTCAGTCCTGCAATTACAACTGCCAATTTTTGCAAAATTGGTGTCTAAAAGCAACAAAACCCATCCAAGTAAACTTGATGGGTTTTATATGCTTTCATCCACATAGCAGTTGTGAATGATCGTGGAGCCGGAGGGATTCGAACCCTCGTCCAAACAAGCAACCATACCGCTTTCTACATGCTTAGTCTTTGTTCAGGTTTTCGTCCGATTGCCGGTCAAAGACCACCAACGCACAGCTTAGCTTCGATTAAATTTTGCCTGTGCATCAAAGCCCTGCACAAGCTAGGTCTGCTTTTACGAAGTCACTGGATCAAATGCCGCAAACCAAGGCCTTTGAGTGACTTCCTGCTTGCCTACCTTGTAGGCCGAGGCGTAATCCTACTATAATTCAGATTATGCAGCTAGGGCGTAGTTATTCTCGCCGTTTAAAAAAGTGAAATATGATATTTACGAGCTGTATCTCAGCGCTCGACGTGCTTACCACTCTATTCATCTCGCTGTCAAAACCAGTCGACCCC
>JBCCHR010000145.1:0-7483 GCA_039028655.1 Bacteroidota bacterium | reverse complement strand
GGCCCGATTCGATTCATAAAAGTCGTAAAGCTCCGACCCCGGAAGCTCTACACTGTAGAACAAGCCACAATTGTCGATCTTTTTAATATACTCCTGCCCTTCTTCCTTCCAAACCACATACACTTGATAGTAGGTACCCTTGGAAGTACACAGTTTCATCTCCTTCCCGATCTGGAACATTTCGATCTTTCCGGAACAGTATCGCTTCGTCACAAAATAATCGGAAATACCCCTTTCGTTCAGCTTTTGGGTAAATTTTGAAGTTTGTTCATCCACATAGGCCTCATCATTCTGAGCCATGGAAAACGTACCCACGAGCAGGGTGACTAATAGAACTAACTTTTTCATAAGGTGAGGTTTATAGAATGTATATTCGTCTTGACAAAGCGACTATTCATCGTGAAACACCGAACAGGGACCACTTCCAATCGGACTACCATCTGGTATTTTCTTCACCGGCATTACCTTGAATCGCTCCGGATTTTTACCAAAGGTATTTATTTCATTCAACAAAAACACCTCAAAAGCATTTCTTCGACCGGAAATTTTGGTTGATATCTGCTGAAGGGCTGCCCCTGCAATCGCCTTCACCTGCGGAATGGTTTGCGAACTGGCGATCAAATTCAAAATGTGCTGTAAAGTCACAAACTGTATGGTACGTTGAAGTTCACCCTCATATCCTGCATCCGACATCCCCGAGAAGGTTGCCTGTATGAGTTGTTCCAGAACCGAATGCAATCCCAATTGCCCCTTATCCATTGCTTTTTGTTGGATAAGCCTATTGGCGCGTTGAGGGTTTAACAAGAGTTTGAGCGTCATGTCACTGGCCGTTTCGGCCGCTGCCAACGCATCAAAAGACACCCCCATGTTACTCTTGAACGACTCTCTGGTGCGAGGATATCCGTAAGCGCGAGGTGGAAACAGTTTTAATTGATCTTGTGGTATGGCCAACGTTTTGGGCTCCAAAGTTCTCAGTACGGCTTCCAATGCTTGTTGTTGTTTTTTCTTCGGAAGCACCTCAAAAGGCACCTCTTCATCTCCTTTGGAGGCATAACTGTAGTCCATGCCTGCAATCGACTTTACCGCCGCTTCTGTTTGATATCGATGGTAGAAATACAGCGGAACGAACACATCCTCTAGCACCGAATATGGCTCATAGGTCCTGAAGTTTTCCTCGGAAAAATTAGAGATCGCCACTTCTCTCAGTTCAAGCAGTTCCAGCAGTTCTTCGCCGGCATCCGGACCGTTGTCCCACAGGTGTGCCGTGTGATGTGCCCCGGCTACGGCTCGTGCATCGCGGTCACTAATAAATTTCATTCCGCGTTTCATCGCTTTTTTATTCAAGCTGCTTAAGTAGCTCTTTGCGTCGGTATTCTCAGGAATATCACTGTAGCTGTAGGCCACCGTATGCTTATCCCAATCGCCAATGCCCGTGGCATAGGCATTCCCGAAATCCACTTCACCTCCATCGAGTGTAAGCGTTGGGTGTGGATAATCCATTACACTCGCTCGTCCTGTGGCACTTGCGGCAAAATTATGTACAAAACCGATGGTGTGTCCCACCTCATGTGCCGATAGCTGCCGGATCCTGGCCAGCGCCATTTCCATCATCATGTTGTGGTTATCATCCTTTTCAGAGAATGGCTTATTGGCAAGCGCCTGGGCGATCAAAAAGTCTTGTCGTATGCGAAGGCTGCCCAAACTCACATGCCCCTTGATGATCTCGCCAGTACGGGGATCGATCACACTGCCTCCATAGCTCCAGCCGCGGGTCGACCGATGCACCCACTGTATCACGTTGTAACGCACGTCCATGGGGTCTGCATCTGCAGGTAACATCCTTACCTGAAAGGCATTTCGATAGCCAATGGCACTAAATGCCTGATCCCACCAAAGTGCTCCTTCTAACAAAGCCGAGCGAACTGGCTCAGGCGTTCCGGGGTCCAGGTAATAAATGATAGGTTCCACTGCTTCACTCACAGTGGCTTGCGGGTTTTTCTTCTGAAGTCGATGCCGCACTACAAATCGCTTTTCCAGGGGTTCCCAGATGGGAGAACTGTAATCCTGGTAGCTAATGTAGATGGCTCCGCTATTGGGCATGAAAATTCGTGGTTCGTACCCATCGTCCGGCAGTTCCACAAAACTGTGATGTTGAATCACCGATACCGAATAGGCATCCGGTGCCACCTGATACAAATTGGCTCCGGTAGGCTCTCCAACAAAAGTGAGCAAAGCTTCAAATTCGGTGTTCTTCGGAAAGGACTTGGTGCGCTCCATCCAAAGGGTATTACGCGATTTATCCAGCTTATAGGAGCCTTCCTTGCTCAATTTCAATCGTCGAGCCACCTTATGGGCATCGAGCATAAGAAACGGAGTGAGGTCGATCACGTAGACATCTCCCTTAGTTTCTTTAATATCAAACCCAAAGATCACAGATTTCGCAAAAGCTTCCGAGATCGATTTTTTCTCTAGTTCATTGTCGGTATTGGCGCGATAACCCAGATTGGGTTGCATAAGTAGTAGCTTGTTCCCACTTTTCACGAATTTCACCACCGCCTGATCTCCCAATTGTCCCCGGTCCAGGCCAATATCATTCGAGCCCAAACCCGTGCGGAGTGAGTGGACGTACAGAAATTCGTAGTCTATTTTTGAGGATGGTACTTCGAGATAAATAGTCCCTTCGGATTCGGAGTAGTGAAAATTAAAAAAGCCTGTAGATTGTTGAAGGTCGGTCTTCCCTGCCAAAAACTGAGCCGTCATTGTAGTGGATATTAGTAGTAGGACGGCTACTAATGAATGTCTTATCATAATACTATAATTTCATTGGGGAGTCGTCTAATCTACTAAATTATCTCCAAAATTATTTCAGCATGAAAATTTAATTCTATTTTTACGGCAGAATTAGACACAAATCACCCGAAAATAGCCGTACTCGCGGACTTACTTATATGATAACAACAGATCACCTGAAAGATCTTAGAAATCGCCTGGATGCGTTAAGGAGGTATCTTTGACGTCGAAGGAAAGCGCATAGAGATCTCCAACGACGAGGAGAAAACATTCGACCCAAATTTTTGGAACAACCCACAAGAGGCCGAAGTGTTCATGAGACAACTTCGGAATAAGAAAAAGTGGGTGGAAGATTACGAAAAAAGCGTCACGCTCACCGATGACGCCGAGGTGATCTATGAGTTCTTCAAGGAGGGCGAAGGCGAAGCCGAGAATGTCCAGCAGCGCTACGATCTGGCCCTGGAGGCCATTGAGGCCCTCGAATTCCGGAACATGTTGAGCGATGAGGGCGACGACCTGAGTGCCGTATTACAGATAACGGCCGGTGCCGGTGGCACTGAAAGTTGCGACTGGGCACAAATGCTCATGCGCATGTACCTCATGTGGGCGGAAAAGAATGGCTTTAAGGTAACCGAACTCAATTACCAGGAAGGCGATGTGGCGGGCATCAAGACGGTGACCCTGGAGATCGATGGGGAATTTGGCTTCGGTTGGCTCAAAGGAGAGAATGGCGTCCATCGCCTGGTTCGTATCTCACCCTTCGATAGCAATGCAAAACGGCATACCAGCTTTGCCAGCGTATATGTATATCCCCTAGCGGACGACAGCATCGAGATCGATATCAATCCTGCTGATATTTCCTGGGATTTTGCCCGAAGCAGCGGTGCAGGAGGTCAAAATGTGAACAAGGTCGAAACCAAAGCGATACTCACCCACGCCCCCAGTGGGATCGTAATTCATAATTCGGAAACCCGCTCCCAATTGGAAAATCGTGAAAAGGCAATGCAAATGCTGAAATCACAATTGTATGAAATTGAACTTCGTAAACAACAGGCACAACGGGACGAGATCGAATCCGGCAAAATGGCCATCGAATGGGGGTCACAGATCAGAAATTATGTGCTGCATCCTTACAAATTGGTGAAAGACGTTCGCACCTCCCACGAAACCGGAAATACCGAAGCCGTTCTGGACGGCGATATCAACGGTTTTTTAAAATCCTACCTCATGATGACCGGACAGGGTGAGAAGAGTGAGGAACTTTAGAATTTCAATTCTTCTTTAACGAGACTTGTACTGTTTTCGGGAGTTGACAGCGAATTCGTGTGCCTATAATTACGTATTAATACGTAGTTCGACAGCCTCTTTTTCCTTGTAATTTTAAACCAGTATAATCCAGTTTCCTCCCCTTAATTTTCTAACAAAACACCTAAACATATTCAATTATGGAAGAGACCAACACCCAGGAATCTAAGGAGACGAAAAAAGATCCCTTAGCAGAAGCAAGGAATGCTCCTCTCGAAGCTTCCAAGACTAAAAATGAGGCCGCCACCAAGGCCATAACCGACAACAAAGATGCGCTCGGAGATGCACAAGCCGCACTAACAGCAGCAAACAAAATAATCGACGAGAACAAAGAAGAATTGAATGCGCTGGAAAAAGTAAAAACCAGCTCGGACGAGATTAATCGTGCAGCGAATAGTGCCTCGACACTGGCTGAGTCAGTCGCTGGAGATGCCATTGCTCAGAGCATTACCGACGCCGCTAAAGCCGTGAAAGCAGCGCTAGATTCGATTGAAGTGGCCTTCCCGGAGGCCTCAGCCATGCTCGCAAGGGTCGACAGTGTGGACAAAGACTACGACACCGGAGCCACCAGGAAAATCGTTGTCGACTATGTGGATGGTTCGAAATCGGCTACCGATGCGGTTGAACAATGGAAGAAAAGTGCAGTTGCGCTTGCCATCGATCAAACCGATTTCCTCAATAATGACATGGTGGACGCCATGGCAGGAATGGCAGATATCGTTGCCGCTGCCACCACAGTCGCGACCGATGTCGACACCACAACGACGGAAACTCAGACCGCCATAGCCGATGCCCAAAAGGCCGCAGCAGCAGCGCAAACCACGTTGGATGGGCTCGAGTTACAAAACCTTCAAAGCAAGGTGACCCTGAAAAGTGGGCAAGCCTTCGACAGCGCCCTCAAGGATCAGGAAGAGGAAGAAGAAGAAACAAGTTCGGAGCCGGAATCCGACTCAGATGCAAACCCAGGCTCAAAACCGAAGGGTAAAAGCAACAAATAATTCAGAAAAAAATAAAAACATACTCAAATGGGAACAAAACTTAGTGAACTTTCGGCCGAGGAACTTAAGAACAAGGCCGATTCGGAAAAAACCAAAAAAGACGAGGCTCAAGCCGCCTTGGACAAAGCTACGGCAGCCTATGCCCCGATAAAGAGTGCATGGGATAAATACCAGGCCAGAGTGAAAAATACGGAAGCTCTGAGTGAGTTGGTGAGTCCGCTTACAAACGATAATTCGTGGGCACTAAAGCCATTGGCCGCCGGAGTTGCCAACTTGAAATCCAGTGCTATGGCTTTAAGAGCCCTGGCCGAGGATGCGCTGGACAAAGTACATACCGCCAAAGCACAATCGGACACCCTGGAAGCCCATATTGCCGAACAGGCGAAGGCCAAAACTCCGGTGTCTGCCGATCTTGCGACCGATTCGCCGGCTGCCAACACCTCCATTTCGAAAGCATGGGATGACGCTTCGGCGGCCTACGCCAGTACTATCGGGATCGTAGAAGTTGTTGCCGGATTGGAACAATCGCTAATCGCTATCAATACGCAACTGCGCGAAGTGAGCGCCTCAAATGCAGGGAACCTGGCCGTCATTAGTTCCAACTTCAAGACGCTGGGACCCACCAAGAAAGAAGAGGAAACTGCCAAAAAAGTCAAGACCGATGCCGAGGCAGCACTTAAAGAAGCCACCGATGCCCTTCAGGCGGTGCAAGACGAACAGGCAACTCGGGATGCCAAGAAGGCAATCCTGGATGCCATCAACGGCTAGGTAATTTTGGCCTACCGATAGTTAGTAGTTAATTGTAATAGCCCAAAATGTTTTTTCGATCCGAAAGAATATTTTGGGTTATTTTTGAAGCAATAAATTTGTTGCCAGAACTACCTATATGCCGTTACACGTTGTCCTTATCGAACCCGAAATACCAACCAATACCGGAAATATTGGCCGACTTTGCCTTGCCACCGGCTCGCAGTTACATTTGGTTCGTCCCCTTGGATTTGAGATCGACGACAGCCGGCTCAAACGTGCAGGATTGGATTATTGGCAACACCTGGATGTGCACACCTATGACAACGCCCATTCTTTTTTCGAAACTCACAAGGACAAAGCCATGGCATTTTTTTCGAGCCATGCCACGAACATCTATCTTTCCTTAGATTTCGAGCAGGATTTGTACCTTATTTTTGGTAAGGAGTCGGTCGGGCTAGCGAAAGAGATTCTGGAAGAAGAGAAGGATCGTTTGTATAAGATACCGTTGTTCAGTGATCAAATTAGGAGTTTGAATCTCGCCAATGCCGTAGCGGTGATCGTTTACGAGGGACTTCGACAACTTCAAGGACCATGAGGATGGTTTTCTTTTCTTCGGAATCATACGTTAAAGCCGTCCTAAATTGTGCCATGGTATTCCCTAACTTTTTACTTTTAAGTTCTTAAACCACACCTATGAAAACCATCGCAGCAGTGCTCGTTGTGTTCCTGAGTTGGCCTCTCACAGCACAAGACCTTACTTTTGAAGAATACAACCCTACTTCCACCCTGGTGGTTCCGGGTAAACCCGTTCTCAAAGCTAAGTTCCCGTTTATCGATATCCACGGACATCAATATCGCATGGCCGAACAAGATCTGAGCCCTGTGGTTGCCGCCATGGACACCCTCAATATGCAGATCATGGTAAATCTGAGTGGGCGCTCGGGTGAAAACCTGCAACGCTCGGTTGCCAATATCAAGACCAACTTTCCAAATCGATTTGTGGTTTTCGCTAATATCAATTTTGACGGCGTGGGACAGGATGGCTGGATCGAAAAAACCGTCGCCCAACTCGAAGCCGATGTAAGAAACGGCGCACGCGGACTCAAAATCTACAAAAGCCTGGGACTGCGATACACCGATGTGAACGAAGTACGGGTAGCCGTAGACGATCCCCGATTGGATCCCATTTGGGCCAAATGCGGCGAATTGGGTATTCCTGTGCTTATTCACACGGCAGATCCGAAACCGTTTTGGGACGAATTCGATGCCGATAACGAACGATGGCTCGAACTTAAATTGCGACCCAGGCGTAAACGCGCCGCCAACAATCCGGCTCCATGGGAGCAGCTTATTGCCGAGCAACACAATATGTTCCGGAAACATCCCGGCACCACCTTTATCAATGCCCATATGGGCTGGTATGCCAACGACCTGGGCACCCTGGGTAAGTTGCTGGATGAGATTCCCAATATGAATGTTGGCATTGGAGCGATCATCGCCGAACTGGGGCGGCAACCCCGAATGGCGAGGGCCTTTTTCATCAAATACCAGGACCGCATCGTATTTGGCAAGGACAGCTGGAAACCCGAAGAGTTCCCCACCTATTTCCGGGTGCTGGAAACCGATGACGAATATTTTCC
>JBCCHR010000144.1:0-7486 GCA_039028655.1 Bacteroidota bacterium | reverse complement strand
TCTTCTTGAATACACCGGGTAAATTGTTGTTTCCCGGCAAGATAAAGGTATACGGGCCGGGAAGTGCACGTTTCAATAGTTTGAACGTGGGTGTATCGATTTGCCGTACATAGTCGCTCAGGTTGCTCAAGTCGCGACAGATAAAGGAAAGGTTGGCGTTTTCTATTCTCACACCCTTGATCCGGGCTATTCGCTCCAAAGCCGACTTCTGCGTGATATCGCAGCCCAACGCATAGACGGTATCGCTGGGCAAGATCACCAGTCCCCCACTCTTAAGCACTTTCACCACCTGGGCTACTGCCCTCGGGTTTGGGTTTTCGTCGTATATTTTTATCAATTCTGCCACGGGACCTAAAGATACTCTCCTTTTTGCGAATTCCATACTAGATGGCCAATTTTTGCGTTAGTACTAGTAAGATCGACTACCCATGCGAAAAGAACTTCAGTTATTTATTTTTTTCTTCGGAATTGTTGGCGGCCTTTATTCTTGTACTTCAGAAGAGAACGTAGCTCCCACCGATGAGAACGGTACACCGCTGGCCGAGTTGATCTTCACTAATATTTCCTATGGGCCAGACGAGCAGCAAATATTTGATATCTATTTGCCCGAAGGTCGTTCTTCAGAAAAAACAAAAGTCATCCTGCTGGTGCACGGTGGTGCATGGACAGGTGGTGATAAGCAGAATCTTGATGGTTTAGTGCAAACCCTGCGACAGCAGTTTCCAGAACATGCGATCGTGAACATTAATTATGTTCTCGCCAGCATGGAAGCTCCCGTGGTGCCTGCATTTCCAAACCAGTTCCTGGATATTGGTGCCGCTATCAATAAGCTTACCCGGGAGAAGGATAATTACCAGATCCTTCCGGAATTTGGCCTTATTGGAACCAGTGCCGGAGCCCATCTGTCGCTCATGTACGACTTTGTCTACGATACTACAGATCAAGTAAAATTTGTGGCCGACGTCGTTGGACCTACCGACTTTACCGATCCATTTTACGCCAACGATCCCGACTTCGAAACGGGACTCGCTTTGCTGGTGGATGAAAGTCAATACCCTGATGGGACCGATTACGCCCGCGCCACGAGCCCCCTTTATCAGGTAAATACCATGAGCAGCCCTGCCGTACTTTTCTATGGCAACCAGGATCCTTTGGTACCACTCACCAATGGCTCCAACCTGAGCGATGCGCTAACGGCAGCCAAAGTTCCTCATAGTTTTACTACCTACAACGGCGGACATGCCGACGATTGGAGCAACGACGACAAACGCAATATGCAGTCGCAACTGGAAGAGTATGTAGAAAGTTATCTGGCGATCGAGTAGTCTTCTAAGCATCGAGGACCTTCAATTTGGCGAATCGTAGTATGAGCTTTCGCAATCCACCATTCTCAAAATCAATTTCTGCCTTTAGGTTAGGACCCTTGTCCATAAAACGCACTATTTTCCCTTTCCCAAAACGTTGATGCTCCACCAAAGTTCCTACCTCCAGATTGGCCGCTTTCAGATCAAAATTCTTATCGGCACTGCTGGATACGGGTTTCAGACGGCGTAGTTTTTTCAGTTGCGCTTCCGTGGGACCTTTGGGTGGCGTACCCCGGGTGGGTTTACGGAGTCGGAGCTTGCTTTTGTCTACCTCCCCGAAAATATCGGCATCGATCAAGGGTTTGTATCGATGCTCATGAATGGGAGTCACATAGTCGAGGAATTGCTGGTCGATCTCTTCGATAAAACGACTGGGTTCGGCGTCGATCAATTTACCCCAGCGATAGCGACTTTGTGAATAGGTGAGAAACGCCTGTTTCTCGGCTCGTGTGAGGGCAACATAGAAGAGACGTCGTTCCTCTTCCAACTCGGCACGAGAACCCATACTCATACCACTTGGGAACAGGTCTTCCTCCAAGCCAACTATATACACATACGGAAACTCAAGTCCCTTTGCCAAATGGACAGTCATGAGAGCTACGCGATTGGGGTCGCCCTTGTCGTTATCCATGTCGGTTGCCAGGGCAACATCCTCCAAAAACTCGGCAAGCGAACCGGTGGTATCGGCTAGTTCCTTCTGCTCTTCTACAAAATCGCGCATTCCGTTGAGCAACTCTTCAATGTTCTCGATCCGGGCAATGCCTTCGGGTGTTCCGTCCTTTTTCAATTCCTGCAACAATCCGGTTTTTCTTGCCACATGATCGGCAATCTGAAAGGCGTCGCTGTTTTGATTGAGCACCTGGAAACTCTCGATCATGGTAGTAAAATTGAGCAATTTCGTCTTGGTACCGGCATTGATCTTTAGGTCGATCTTGTCAATCGCTTTCATCACTTCGAAGATCGATCGCTCGTAGTGATTGGCCGCTACAGTGAGTTTTTCTACCGTGGTTTGGCCAATACCCCGCGCGGGATAGTTGATCACTCGTTTCAGTGCTTCTTCATCTTTCGGGTTGAGAATGAGCCGAAGGTAGGCCAATACATCCTTGATCTCCTTTCGCTGGTAGAAACTGAGTCCGCCGTAGATACGATAAGGAATGTCTTTCTTGCGCAAGGCATCTTCCATGGCCCGGGACTGAGCATTGGTACGATACAAAATAGCGAAGTCTTCGTACCCGATCTGGTTGTTCATGGCCGTTTCGAAGATATTCCCTGCTACAAATCGACCTTCGTCCCCATCGGTCATGGTGCGATTTACCTTGATCTTATTTCCCTCGGCATTGGCTGTCCACACTACTTTCTCCAGTCGCAACTGGTTCTTCTCGATGATGCTGTTGGCCGCATTCACGATATTCTTGGTGGAGCGATAGTTTTGCTCCAGGCGGTAGACTTTTACATCGTCGTAGTCTTTCTGGAAATTGAGGATATTATTGATATTGGCACCGCGAAAGGCATAGATACTCTGTGCATCGTCTCCCACAACGCAAATATTCTGGAATCGATCGGACAGTGCACGTACGATGAGATACTGACTGTGATTGGTGTCCTGATACTCATCGACCAGGATATATCGAAAGCGATCCTGATACTTTGCCAACACCTCCGGATACTTGGTAAGCAGCTCATTGGTCTTCAGCAAAAGATCATCAAAATCCATAGCACCGGCCTTAAAACATCGTTCTACATAGGCCTTGTAGATGTCACCCATACGCGGCACTTTGGCCATGGCATCGGCCTCCACGAGTTCCGGATTATTGAAATAGGCCTTCACCGTGATCAGGCTGTTCTTGAAGGAGGAGATCCTGGAGTATACTTGTTTGTATTTGTAAATATCCTTGTCCAGCTGCATTTCCTTGATGATGGCACGAATCACACTCTGGGAATCCTGGGTGTCGTAAATGGTGAAGTTGGACGGATATCCCAGCTTTTCGGCTTCGAAGCGCAGAATTTTAGCAAACACACTGTGGAAGGTGCCCATCCATAGGTTCCTAGCCTCCGAGGATCCCACGATCTCGGCAATTCGCTTCTTCATCTCCCGCGCTGCTTTGTTGGTAAAGGTGAGTGCCAGGATACTGAAAGGATCCACCCCTTGCGACATCAGGTAGGCGATCCGATAGGTGAGCACACGGGTCTTCCCGGAGCCCGCACCGGCAATGACGATCATCGCCCCCTCTTTCTGTAGTGTAGGCGCGAGTTGAGCATCGTTTAACTGTTCTAAGTATTTCTGCAAAATTGTTGTTTATTCTGAAGCACTTACGAACCGTGAAAATACAGAAATTCGCCTGAAACGGCGAGGAGTGGCTTCAGAATTTATAAACATAAAATTAAGGTGTTGCCGTTGCTGAAAATTTGAATATCTTTAGGTTCATTTGTCCGCCTGATGAACTGGAGAATTGGTATCGGGCAACACTTCGAAACTGTAAAAATTCAATTCGTATGAATCTAAAATATCTAAGTCTTTTATTGGTCGCATGTACATTTACAGGAAATGCTCAAATGGATGCCGACTTGCTGGCCGATATCAACGCCGTGGAAACTAAAGTGATCGAGTGGCGACATCACTTCCATCAATACCCTGAATTGTCGAACCGCGAGTTCAATACAGCTAAGAAGATCGCCGAACATCTCAATTCACTGGGCATGGAGGTGCAAACCGGGATCGCTATTACGGGTGTCGTTGGCATTTTGAAGGGAGACCTACCCGGAAAGGTCGTCGCCTTAAGAGCCGATATCGACGCCCTCCCTGTCACCGAACGCAATGATCTTTTGTTCAAGAGCGAAGTAAAAACCACTTTTCTGGACAAGGAAACCGGGGTGATGCATGCCTGTGGTCACGATACCCATATCTCCATTCTTATGGGGGTTGCTGAAGTTCTCTCCAAGCACAAGGACAAAATACGCGGTACGGTAAAATTTATCTTTCAACCCGCCGAAGAAGGTCCGCCCCCGGGAGAGGAAGGTGGCGCCAAATTAATGATCAAGGAAGGAGTACTGACCAATCCGGATGTGGATGCCATATTTGGGCTCCACATCAATTCGTCCACGCCCGTGGGCACCATTAAGTACAAAAGTGGCGGTACCATGGCTTCGGTGGAGCGCTTTGTGGTAAACGTACAAGGAAAACAAACCCACGGATCGGCACCTTGGACCGGAGTAGATCCTATTCTCATTTCGGCCAAGATCATTGACGGTTTCCAAACCATTATTAGCCGTGAATCCCCATTGGTGGAAGAGGCTGCGGTTATCACTGTTGGAAAGATCACCAGCGGGGTACGATTTAACATCATCCCCGAAAGTGCCGAATTGATCGGTACCGTGCGAACTCTGGACATGGGCATGCGAACCATGATCATGAGAAGAATGAACGAGATGGCGGCGGATATCGCCAAGGCCTATGGCGGAAGTGCCTCCATCGAATGGCAAAACAATACTTCGATCACCTATAACGATCCGGACCTTACGGCCCAAATGGTACCCACCCTGGAGGCCGTGGCAGGTGCCGATAACGTTACGATCATGAAGGCGACCACCGGAGGAGAAGATTTTTCGTATTTCCAGGAAGTGGTTCCCGGGTTCTATTTTTTCCTTGGCGGAATGACTCCCGGCAACACAACACCATTTCCGCACCACACACCCGACTTCAGGATCGACGATGCCGGAATGTTGTTGGGAGTAAAGGCCATGGCTCAAGTGGCTTTGGATTATCTCGAAGCACAATAGATAAATGCGAATAACCTATGGATAATGCTATAGCTTTCCTATCATCCATTCCCTGGTGGGCCTGGATCCTGGTCGTCCTGGCTTTGATCGCCCTTCGGGACGTCCTGCAACGAAAACATGCCATTAGTCATAATTTTCCAGTGGTCGGACACATTCGGTATTGGTTTGAAAGTATTGGACCCGAGATCCGGCAGTACTTTGTGGCGAATAACCGGGAGGAACTTCCCTTTAATCGCATCGAGCGTGGCTGGATCTATGCTTCAGCAAAAAAAGAGAATAATTATGAAGGTTTCGGGACCGACCGTGATATCTATGCACACCACCACATCTTTATCAACAATGCCATGATGCCCTATCGCATGGCCAGCGACCATCCCAACAGGACAAACAAATCTTTTCTGCCCTGTGCAAAAGTGATGGGGGCGCACAACGGCAGGCGACGTCCATATCGACCGGCTTCGGTGATCAACATATCGGCCATGAGCTTCGGGTCGCTTTCGGCCAAGGCAGTAGAATCGTTGAACAAAGGCGTAAAAATAGCAGGTGCCTATCACAATACGGGCGAAGGAGGGCTGTCCCCCTATCACAGTTATGGAGGTGATGTAGTATTCCACTTCGGAACCGGATATTTTGGAGTTCGCAACCCGGACGGCACTTTTTCCATGGAAAAACTGGTGTCCCTGGTAGAAAACAATCCGTTTATCAGGGCCATCGAGGTCAAACTGTCCCAAGGTGCCAAGCCGGGAAAAGGCGGTGTCCTGCCCGGATCGAAGATCACCAAAGAGATAGCCGAGATTCGCGGCGTAGAACAAGGGAAGGATGTACTTTCCCCACCCAACCACAGTGCCTTCACCAATGTGAGCGAACTGCACGCCTTTATCGAGCAGATCGCCGCAGCCACAGGCCTTCCTGTAGGGATCAAAGCAGCTATTGGTAAACTCGAACAGTGGCACGAATTAGCCGATCTCATGGCTACCACAGGTACAGGACCGGATTTTATCTCGGTCGATGGCGGTGAAGGAGGTACAGGTGCCGCACCACCCAGTTTTGCAGACCACGTATCCCTTCCGTGGGTGTACGGTTTTAGTGATATCTATCGGTTGTTTCAGGAACGCGGACTTTGTGAACGCATTGTTTTTGTAGGCAGCGGCAAACTGGGCTTTCCAGCCAAGGCGGCCATGGCCTTTTCCATGGGTGCCGATTGTATCAACGTGGCACGAGAGGCTATGATGAGCATTGGTTGCATACAGGCACAGATCTGTCATACCAATCGCTGCCCTAGTGGGGTGGCCACTCAAAAGAAATGGTTACAGAACGGAATTGACGTACCCTTGAAAAGCGAACGGCTTGCCCAGTACTTTAAGACCTTTAGAAAAGAATTTATCGAGATCACGCACGCCGCCGGATACGAACACCCCTGCCAGTTCAAAATGAGTGATGTAGACATCAATGTAGACGACCATCACTTAAGCAAAGAACTCAACAAAACCTATCGCTACGATAAGACCGTGGTACCGTTCACTTCCATGCAGGCGCTACACGAATGTGAGCACTTAGGTGGAAAAGCAACCTCTTGATCCTTTAGTTGAATAGATCCAGGAACACCTTTCGATTGGCCCTGGAAATAGGGACCCTGTGTGTATTTTCCAAGACCACGTAGCCTTCGTTCTCAAAACTCCGCACCTTAGGAATATTGATGATATGGGATTTGTGGCATTTGAAAAAGGTGTCCCCCAGCATTTTCTCGAACTTCCCAAGACTGTAGGAACTCAAAATGGTGGTATCTCCGTCCAGGTGTATTCGGGTGTAGCCTTCGTCGCCTTCCAGGTGGATCACCTCCTCCATCGGAATAAACGACATCCCTTTTGATGTGGGGATGATGAGTTTATTGGTCCTACTCAGGTTCTCGCTCAACAGTCTCACTAGATTCTCGTTGGCCATTGTCTCCCGCCGCTCCGAAATACGGGCGATCGCCTTTGCGACGGATGCTTGCAGATCGGCGTTATCGACGGGCTTTAATACATAGTCTACAGCGTTCTTTTTCAAAGCTTCAAGGGCGTATTCACTGTAGGCGGTCACGAAGATCACCTGGAAGTTTACGTCGCCTAGCTTTCCTAAAAGCTCAAAGCCTGTCATACGTGGCATTTCGATATCGAGGAATACGATATCGGGCGTTTCCTTTTCAAGAAAGGCGATGGCCTCTTCAGGCTTTTGAAAGTTCCCAAGAATACTGATATCAGGAAACAGACGTTCCATCTTTTGACGGAGCCCATTCAAGGCCGAAAATTCGTCGTCGACCAATATGGCGGTGAGTTCGTTCATGTAATTCGTTTGATGGTGAATGT
>JBCCHR010000143.1:0-7508 GCA_039028655.1 Bacteroidota bacterium | reverse complement strand
CCATTAAAAGCAGGATTTGGATAGAGGCCAACGGGCACATACTTCTTGGGGAAGGACGCATTCAATTGCTGAAGGCGATCGAAGAAACAGGATCGCTTTCCAAAGCAGCCAAGTCGCTTGGTATGTCCTATAAAAAGGCATGGTCGCTCGTCGATGCCGTGAATTCCAGGGCGAAAAAACCTGTGATCACGGCCAATATCGGGGGAAAAGGTGGGGGTGGCACTCAATTGACCGGCTATGGTAAATCGCTGGTCCACACTTTTGAAACGATCAACGAGAACTGCTGGAAATTTTTAGATGAACAAATTTCGAAATCAGATCTATAATGCTCTTTGACATTGATGACGTTTGGCTATTCCTGTCCATCCTACCGCTTATCGCATTCCTTTATGCAAGCGTAGGACATGGCGGTGCCAGCGGATATCTGGCGCTAATGGCCTTGTTCTCGTTTGCTCCGGAAAGCATGAAACCCACGGCATTGTTACTCAATCTGTTTGTGGCCGGGATCGCTTTCATTCAATACTATCGGGCTGGTCATTTTAACAGAAGGTTGTTTTTGTCATTTGCCTTGTCTTCGGTTCCGGCGGCATTTATTGGTGGACTCATCGACATCGAGGCCACTTTGTACAAGCAGATTCTGGCCGTACTGCTGGTGTTTGCCATCCTTAAAATGCTGAATGTATTTGGGAAAGAAAGCACCAACACCCAAAAGGTCCTCATCTGGCAGGGATTACTCACGGGCGCGATCATTGGGTTTTTCTCAGGGCTTATTGGCATAGGAGGAGGTGTGATCCTCACACCGGTGATCCTACTGCTCCACTGGGGAAAGATGAAAGAAGCCGCCGCGGTGTCGGCACTGTTTATTTGGGTGAATTCCGGAGCAGGTCTCACAGGACAGCTGTTAGCCGGAGCACGGTTGGAATGGGATGCTTTCGTAATGGTAGGACTGGCGCTGTTGGGTGGTTTCTTCGGAAGTTATTTCGGCAGTAAGAAGTACAACAATCAAAAGCTTAGGTACCTGCTCGCCTTTGTACTGGCTATCGCCGCGGTAAAATTGGTACTTGTCTGAATGATTCAGAAAAAAAACATATCGGCCATCATCCTCTCCGGAGGCAAGAGCTCCCGAATGGGAACGGACAAGGCCTTGTTGCAGCTCGAAGGGAAGACCTTCCTGGAACGAATCGTTGACGTGGTAACACCGTTGGTATGCAACGTAGTGGTAATTGGCGACCAGGCAGAGCTCGAGGCTTACAACCTGCAGCACTTTCCGGACCTGATCCCGAACAGCGGTCCTATGGCCGGAATTTTTACCGGCCTGTTCTATTCGGAATCGGAATACAACCTGATCCTAAGCTGCGACATCCCAATGATCAATGTGGCGGTGATCCAGGAATTGATGGCCAGTTCGAATCTAGATGCAAGCGTTAATCAACTCAAAAGCGATGAACAAACGTTGCCTTTGGTAGCGATCTATAAAAAAACCTGTATGCATTCCTGTCTGGAAGCCTTGAAAAAAGGGGAACGACGTTTGCAAAACTGGGTGGCCCAATTGGAAACCAACACCATCCCGTTGGACCCGAAATGGGAACCTTATATAAGAAACATCAATACACCGGCACAATGGGATGCCTTGAAAAATGAAATTGAACATTAAATATTTCGGCCTTTTGGCTGAAGTCACAAAATGTGACGAAGAAGTAGTGGAGTTCACCGAGACGACCCTATCGGCTCTGTTGGAACAGCTTTTTGCGAAATATCCGTCTTTGAAGGAAAAAGACTTTCAGGTAGCGCAAAACAACACCATAGTCTCCGGAGACGCTGAGATCATGGAATCGGAAATCGCATTACTTCCTCCATTTTCCGGAGGATAAAAAGATGGAACGGTATAGCCGACATATCATACTCTCTGAAGTAGGGCCCGAAGGCCAGGAACGTATTTCGCGCAGCAAAGTACTCGTGATAGGCGCTGGTGGCCTGGGTTGTCCGGTGCTACAGTACCTGGCAGCAGCCGGTATTGGTACATTGGGTATCATCGACTTCGATGTGGTAGAACGCTCCAATTTACAGCGACAGGTTCTGTTTGGCACAAGTTCCCTCGGCATGAACAAAGCGGTGGCCGCCAGGGAGCGATTGACCGATCTTAATCCAACGATCAATATAGAAGCCTACCCCGAACGCCTTACGACCAACAACGCCTTAAACCTGTTCGAAGCGTACGATATTATTGTGGACGGTAGCGATAATTTTGCCACCCGATACCTCGTGAACGATGCGGCCATACTATGCAGCAAACCGGTTGTTTACGGTGCGATCTACAAATTTGAGGGACAGGTTTCGGTTTTCAACTATGATGATGGCCCCAGTTATCGTTGTTTGTTCCCTACTCCGCCCGCAGCAGGAAGCGTGGCAAACTGTTCGGAAGTGGGCGTGCTGGGAGTCCTTCCCGGAATCATAGGGAGTATGCAGGCCAACGAAGTATTGAAGATCGTGCTGGGACTGGGCAGCGTGCTTTCCGGTAAGATTCTCTGCTACAATGCCAAATCCAGTGAGACCATTTCGCTGTCGTTGGGTAAAAATTCGGAGGCTTACCAAAAAGTCCTGCAAGGGCGATCGCAATTCGAAGGGCGCAATTATGAGGCCACGTGCGACATGGTCATTAACGAAATCACCGCGGAAGAGGCCATTCGCATTAAAGAGGTTCAGTTTATCGACGTTCGCGACGCACACGAACTTCCGCGAATTCAAATAGATGGTTGCGTTCAAATTCCGTTGGATCAACTGGATGGTCAACTGGAACAACTTGATTCGCAACAGACCCTGGTCTTGTTCTGCCAGTCGGGTATACGCAGTCGCAAGGGCGTTCAACTATTGGAGCAGCATGGAATAAACAGTTATAGCCTCCTTGGAGGGGCCAAATCATTGAAACAACAACTAAAAATGGAATCCGAATGTGATTCAGCAAAAAAATGAAAGAAACAAAAATTAAAAACGTATTTAGGGAAGGTGCTATTTCTTCGGAATTCATTGGGAATTCGATCGCTAAGCATCAATCGAAAACCACCATTGGTGCACACAACATCTTTTTGGGTCAGGTGCGTGCCGATGAAATTGATGGCAACACCATTGCCGCTATCGAATACACGGCCTACGAGGAAATGGCCAATCTAAAATTCCACGAGATCAGGGAGGCGACATTTTCCAAATTTGACCTTACTTGTATGCATATTTATCACAGCCTTGGACGGGTGAATGTAGGCGAGATCTGTCTGTTCGTATTTGTGTCCTCGTCAAGGCGCAAGGTGGTATTTGAAGCATTGGAGTATGTCGTAGAGGAGATCAAAGCCAAGGTTCCGGTATTTGGAAAGGAACTGTTTGAAGACAACTCCTACCAATGGAAGGTAAACACCTAAATGACAATTGAACATTGATTTTTGAATATTGATTATTGAACATGGTAGATATCACACACAAATCCAATACCCTGCGCGTCGCCACCGCTCAAGCTGTTGTGCAGGTAAGTAAGGAAGCCACTATCGAAGCCATCAGATCCGGTACTGTGCCCAAAGGCGATGTCTTTGCGATGAGTAAGGCAGCCGGATTGTTGGGTGTAAAGAAGACCCCGGATCTATTGCCCGATTGCCATCCGCTGCCCATCGAGTTCACGGGTATTGAATATGAGATCGATGGTTTGGATATTTTGGTGCATTGTACGGTTAAAACCATTTACAAAACCGGCGTCGAGGTCGAGGCCATGCACGGAGCCAGCGTGGTGGCACTCAATATGTATGATATGCTCAAACCGATCGACAAGGGAGTGGAAATTGCCCACATCAAATTGTTGGAAAAACGTGGGGGAAAATCCAGCTTTAAAGATCGTTTCCGAAGAGATCTGCACGCTGCTGTCGTGGTGTGTTCGGATACTATTTCGGCCGGTGAGAAAGAGGATAAGGCCGGGAAGGCCATCATCTCAAAATTGGAAGCCTCTCATGTGGTTGTTGACCAGTACGAAGTGATCCCAGACGAGAAAGAGTTGATCCGGAAAAAAGCGCTACAGTGCAGCGAGCAAGGCATCGACCTGTTGATCTTCACCGGAGGGACCGGGCTTTCGATGCGGGATGTTACTCCCGAGGCGCTTTCAGCAATCATAGAAAGAAACATTCCGGGGATCGAAGAAGCCATCCGAAGCTATGGGCAGCAACGCACCCCCTACTCCATGCTTTCTCGTTCGGTGGCCGGAACCATAAAAGATACCCTGGTACTGGCCTTGCCGGGTTCCACCAAGGGAGCGCAGGAATCGATGGATGCGATTTTCCCGGCGGTACTACATGTTTTTGGAATATTAAAAGGCGCAAGACACGACTAATGAAAGAGCATTCTCCCATACTCACCGACACCTTTGGAAGGACGCATGCCTATCTCCGAATCTCGCTGATAGAACGCTGTAATTTGCGTTGTACCTATTGCATGCCAGAAGAAGGGGTGCAACTTACTCCTCGTAGTCACTTAATGACTTACGAGGAGATCTACGACATTGCCAATATCTTTGTCAAGCACGGGGTTCGAAAAATCCGACTTACCGGCGGCGAACCGCTCATCAGAAAGGACATTCCCATCATTTTGGAAAAACTGGCCACTTTATCGGTACAGCTGTCGATCTCTTCCAACGCTGTGATCATCGACAAATTTGTGGACACCCTCCGCGACAATCGTGTACACCACATCAATATTAGCCTTGATTCGTTGGTTCGGGAGAAATTTAAGCAGATCACGAGACGAGACGATTTTGAAAAAGTGTACAACAATATCCAACTCATGGTTGGGGAAGGGTTTAACGTAAAGGTGAACGCGGTATTAATGAAAGGCTTTAACGACGATGAGATCATAGATTTTATAGAATTTACGAAAGACCTTCCTATCTCCATGAGGTTTATCGAATTCATGCCATTTGATGGGAATAAATGGGACATGAGTCGTCTGGTGTCCTACCAGCACATTATGGATACCGTACATTCCCACTACAAAAAGAAGCAGGTAATCCGAATGGAAGATGCGCCCAACGATACCTCAAAGAATTATAGGATTGAAGGATACAAGGGAAGCTTTGCGGTTATCAGTACGGTGACCAATCCATTTTGTGATTCTTGCAACCGTCTGCGACTTACGGCAAACGGGCAACTTAAGAATTGTTTGTTTTCTTCTTCGGAATCGGATTTGCTAACGGCCTTCCGAGCGGGCAAAAATATCGAACCGATTATTCAAATGGCAGTTCAGGCTAAATTTGCGATGCGAGGTGGCATGGACACCCTCGAAAAGCTGCAGGAACCCAAGTTGCACTCTCAAAACAGAAGCATGATCAGGATTGGTGGTTAGCCCGATACCATCGCAGGTAATCTTCTTCAGTATCCAGGTCGACCACGTGGTGAGTGCCCTCAACCACATCCACCTTCTCTGGATGCGCTCTGATCAGGCTTTTCGCACCTCGATCTTGTGATAACTGACTCAATGCGTCAAAATAGCAAACGTCAAACAGGGCTGGAACGCCCAGATGCCCATCCGGATAGCGAGTTGCAACGATGCCCTCATTGCCAGGTTCGAAACGATCGATCAATTCGGTTAGAAACTCCTTGGTAAGCAGTGGTTGATCGGCCAGCAGTATGAGTACTCCGCCCACCGTCGCATAATGATTACGGATGTATTGGATTCCGAAGGAAATAGAACTCCCCAATCCCTGCTCCCATTGCTGGTGATGCAAAATGGTGGTAGGCAAGTCCGCAATTCGTTCACTAATTTGATCAAAATGAGCGCCCAGGACCGTAACAGAGTTTACTCCTTCCAATGTATGCACAGTGATTAGACAGTGTCCCAGCAAGTGTGTTTTGCCCCATGGCAGTAGCTGTTTTGGTTTCCCCATCCGACTCGAGGTACCGGCAGCGGCGATCAAAACAACGATATTTGGATGGTTACTCAAAGGAATGGTGCAACTAGGCGTGGATGCCACCTTGTTTTTCTCGCAACAAGATGGGTTGTTTATCTCGAACCACCGTAAGTATTTCAGAAATTATGGCTGTAGCGATCTCTTGCGGTGTCTCGGCACCTATGTTGAGGCCGGCAGGGCCATGAATGCGTTCGGGGAAGGATACATCCAGGTCGGGGAAGTGCTCGATCAATTCAGAAAAGAGTTTTTCCCTCCGCTTGGATGGCCCCAAAAGACCAATATAAGCCGGCGTAGCATCTTTTAGTTCGATCAGGAATTTCAGGTCGTTCGCAAAGTTATGAGACATGATCATTACCGCAGTTTGCGCATCGATCCTGTCCAGCTCCATGGCGTCTGGAGCCACTGAATAGAAGGAAGTAGCTCCGGGAAAGTTATCGATGGTCTTTTGCTCCAATGGTCCCGCGACTATGGTCACTTCCCATCCGTGAAACGAAGCCAATCGGCACAGCGTTACTGCATCGTGTTCGGCGCCAAAGATCATTAATTTGAAACAAGGGGGTAATGTTTGTTCGAATGTGCGCAATTGGTGTCCGGATTCCTTTTTTGCTGAATGGGCTGTACAACCAAACTCCCGGTCTCCGATGGAAATAGTGGTTCCTAGTCCATCGAAGAAACCCTCCTCCTTTTGGTAGTGCGCGGTTAATTTCAGAGAAATCCTATGGGCAATCGCCTCGCTGAAGGTTTCCAAAAAGTGTTCATCCGGCTGAAAGGGCTCAACAAGGATATACAAAACGCCCTCACAACCCAAACGGTACCTTCCGTCATAGGTCATCATAAGCGGTTTGCCCGAACTAAAAACCTGCTCCGCTTGCCGGGCGATGTCCTTTTCCACACAGCCCCCGCTCACGGCACCTACCATGGACCCGTCTTCACATAACAACATCCTAACCCCGGGTTTGCGATAGGAAGATCCGTCCAGATCCACCACAGTGGCCATCACGGTTCTTACACCTCGCTCCTTCGCATTAAGATAGGCGGCAACAATTTCTTTTAATTCGTGCGTCATCCGAAGTTTTTGTTAAATCGACCAGATGGGATCAGTTACTGGCAATGATCAACCAATTACCGCTTCTGTTTCCATATTCTTGATATAGGGTTGCTTGTACAATCGCTTGCCAGTGGCCTTGTAAATAGCATTGGCAACCGCGCCGCCTAACAGGTGGTAAAGTGGGTTCTCCCAAACCGGTGGGTGCAATATCGTTTTTCACAAAATGAACATCCACTTGCGGAGTCTGATTCATACGGATCAAATTGTAGGCTCCAAAATTATTGGCCTGCGGCATGCCATTTTCAAAAGTAAGTTCACCATACATGGCATGGCCTATCCCATCGATCACCCCACCAACCACTTGGTTTTGCGCTCCCAATGGGTTCACGACAATTCCACAATCCACGGCCACTGTAACTTTCTTGACCACCGGGTTACCGTTGTCCAAAACGATATCGGCTACCTCTGCTACGTGGGTATTGTGACAATAATAGGCTGCAAATCCCTGGTACACCTCATTGGTTT
>JBCCHR010000142.1:0-7517 GCA_039028655.1 Bacteroidota bacterium | reverse complement strand
GGTATTACCACCCCATGGGTGCCTTCAATCGTTACCTCAAAGCGTTTCGAGGGTTTCATTATTTCTTCAACTTGGTAATGATCTGTACCTCGCTATGAAGTGTCTTGTGCACAGGACATTTATCGGCGATCTGCAACACTCTTTTGATCTGTGCTTCATCCAGATCGCTCTCCAGGCGAATATCCCGAACAAACGTATCGATCTTCGTGGCATTGTCTTCGCTACAATCGGCGCAATCTCTGGCATATTCCCGCGAATAGCTGGTGTGTACCTCCACATTGTCGATCTTCCAACCCTTCCTGCGAGCGTACATCTGTATGGTCATTGCTGTGCAGGCCGAAAGGCTTCCAGCCAATAGCTCGTAGGGCGTAGGTCCATAATTATTGCCGCCAACATTTTCGGGCTCGTCGGCTTTCAGATAGTGTGTTCCCAATTTCAATTGGGTTGTAAATCCATCATCGTCATCCAGGCTGGCGACCACATCGTATGAGGTTTGTATGGCATCCTCTTGGGGCATTGGTATGTAACGTGCTGCCCATCCGGCAATCATTTTTCCTACGTAGGCGGCATTTTTTTTGTCGATCAACAAGTGTTCTGAGCCGGAGAGTGTGACAAAACTTTTGGGATGCCTCGCGGCGTGATAGATCTCTTCGGCATTGCCAATGGCTACCGTGGCATCTTCCGGAGAGTGCATGATCAACAAGGCCTTTCGCAATTTTTTGGCAGCCCCCGCGCAGGCGCAAGAAACCAGATCCTCGACAAACTGTCGTTTAAAGGTAAACTCCCGTCCTGCGAGCTGCACATTCGCTTCTCCTTCACTTACGATGGTCTCAAGTTGCGGACCCAACTGTTTCTGGACATGAGCCGGATTACTAGGTGCTCCAATGGTTGCCACAGCTTGCACCGATTCGATTCTGGATCCCGCGAAAATGGCCGCCGCACCCCCCAAAGAGTGTCCCACCAGAAGGGAAGCAGCCTTGAATTCTTCAGCAAGAAAACCAGCCGCCGCCACTATATCATCTACATTCGAAGAGAAATTGGTTTCAGAAAAGTCTCCTTCGCTGTTTCCCAATCCGGTAAAATCGAATCGGAGTACGCCAAAACCTTCGCTGGCCAGTGCGCGACTTACGTTTCGGGTGGCCGAAAAGTCTTTGGAGCAGGTAAAACAATGGGCAAAGATGGCGTAGTTGTGAGGATCCCGGTCTGCCGGAAACTCAAATCTGACGAATAAAAGGTCTCCTTTTTTATTCTGAAATGATACTTTTTGTGATTTCATTTAATCATCGGTTTCGTTCGACTTCTTTCTTAAGTCGGTGTTCCACCAGATCCCTATCTGCAATCGATCAAAGTTTGCTCCTGTAAAGTGATTTTTTAGATAACCCGCCTGCAGCGATACGCTCTCACATACTTTATAACCTACGGCAGCATAGAGACGGTTTTGGCCAAAGATAGGCTCCTGCAGATTGATGAATACCTCTTCGTAGGCCGTAAGGAACCATGAGGGACCTAATGGGTACGTCACACGGAGAAAATATCGGGCCCTGTGCTGGGTATCGTTTCCGGTGATGGGATTATTGATAAATCGCTGTTCCAATCGGTAGCGATGACTGAATTTGAACTTTCCTACGGTATTCCGAAGTACAAACTGTTGATAGATCCTGTTTTCGGTAATGTTTTCTTCTCCGTCGGGTTCGGGAAAAGTTGGATCGGTACTAATGTAACCGTAACCAAGCGTAACCATGGCATTCTTTGAAATGTCGTAATTAAGACCCGTACGCAGCAAAAGTTGGTTGAAATTGGCCCCCACTTCGTAGAATCGAAATTGGGCTTCCGTGTGGATGCTCATGCGATCCGATACCCGATTGGTGCCAAAGTACATACCCCAGAATCCCAGGTCGTCTTCACCGGTTTCCTGAGCCAATAGCGAGCTCGTTGTACAAAGGATCGAAAGCAGAAGGATGGTAACAATTTTTTTCATTAGTTGTAATTAGGATGTAAATGTTCGATAATCAATTTTCAACACGCAATATGCGAAAATTGCTTAGTATTTGTTGATCGTTCATAAATAATACTCAGAAGTCAAGATACAACAATTGGCGGGAACGAATACTCCTTGGAGATACGTTCCCGCCAATGCAATCCAAAATGTATTTCAAGGATGTTCGCAGTGCCCTTAACCTTTTAAAGGTTCCGCTTCTTCTCCTTCACCTTTCAGGTATTTGTCCAGGAACAATTTGATCCGTCCGTAGGCTTCGATCTGATTTTCCTTTTTAACAAAACCGTGCCCTTCATCTTCAAAAAGTACGTATTCTACAGGTACTCCATTGTTCTTCACTCCTTCAACGATCTCGTCGCTTTCCACCTTCAAAACCCTTGGATCCTGTGCTCCTTGAAGCACAATTAGCGGCTTGGTTACCTTTTCGGTGTGGAACAATGGTGAAATGGCCTTTAGCCTAACTGAATCCTGCGTATTGGGATCTCCCATTTCCGTGTAGAGTGCCTCTTTGAAAGACTCCCACCAGGGTGGTATGCTCTTTAAAGTTCTCAACCAGTTGGTAACCCCAAAAATGTTAACGCCCACTTGAAACTCCTCCGGGGCGTAGGTGAGGGCAGCCATGGTCATATATCCACCGTATGAACCACCCAGGATTCCGATCTTCTCGCCGTCGATCTGTGCCTGTGTCTTTAGCCAGTCTTTTCCTGCAATACAATCTTTCAGGTCTTTGTCTCCGTGATTTTGGTCATCCATTTTGTAGAAGGTCTTTCCGTAACCACTGCTTCCGCGGTTGTTCACGGCCAGGATAGCGTACCCGTGATTTACCAGGTATTGTATGGTCGAATTATATCCTTGTCGCGACTGTCCACCGGGTCCTCCATGTACCCAAACCAATGCAGGTACCGGGTTGTCGGCCGAGGCTTGTTTGGGTTCGTAATAAATGGCCGGAATCTCCAGACCATCGAAGGAGTTGAAACGCACCACACGGGCAGAAACCAGGTGAGAACCATCGATCGACTTGCTAAGCACATCGGTTAGTTGGTTCATCTCCTTGCTCGCGATATCGTAGGAGTAGGAATTGGTGGGGGTATGAGATCCACCCACGCGCAATAACGCCATCGATTCGTCTCTTGAAAATGAAGCGCTGCTTATTTCCTGGTTCTCAAAGCTCGGCAACTCCAGTTTTTCACCCGAGGCAACATCGGTCACCTCCATAACGGTCTTGGCATCCTCATTGGAAAAGGTAACCTGGTACTTTCCGTCACGCGTGAAATAATAAGAATTGATATCCCAGTCCTTCTCCTGAACTTTTTCTTTGGAACCGTCTGCCAGGTTGTATTTCATTACATAGCTAAATTCAGCTCCGTCGTCGGTCGTATAGTAAAATCCTGAACCATCCGGCGCAAAATCCTGGGGAGAATTGGCACTCAGGTTATCATTCACCTTCGTTTGTTCACCCGTTTCCGTATTCATCACAAAAAGATCGTTGTCGTTGGTGTTGATCGCCTTGGTGAGCAAGATGTACTTTCGGTCTTCAGACATTCCTCCGAAGTCCATCCCATCGTTGTTCTGATAGATCAGCGTTGAGGAGAAATCGTCGAGCTTCATCTCGAAATGATCCATGTAGCGGGCGTCGCGCTCATTGCTTCCGTAGAAAAAACTCTTACCATCCTTGGACCAACCTCTAAACAACGCACGAACATTCTCGGCCGGCGTAAGGCGTTCGATATTGTCGCCGTCCTTCACGAAGATCTTATAGATCTCATCACCATTTCCGTCCATACGGAACAATACCCGGTCGTCCTCCGGAAAATAACTGATCCCAAAAACCGAAGCACTGTCCGATTCGGTCAAAGGCATTAGTTCGCCTCCTTTCACTGAGGTGGTGTACATATTATAGATCCCGGAACGATTGCTGGTCATGAGCACCTTGGACTTGTCTGCTGAAAATCCATTACCAAAGGCATTCTCATTGTCCATGAATTGCTCGATGGTATATTGATCAATTTCGACCACTTCGGCCGTAGTTTCTTCGGCTTTATCCTTGCAGGAATACAAGGCAAAAACCATTAGTAAGCAAAGAATTTTAATTTTCATAAGGTATAGTTGTGTTAGTTAATTTTAAATATTTGGGTTTCCTTGAATGGGGACAATTCAACCTTCTCAATCTTCTGGCGATACTCGGGCCACTCGGTGTTAAAGAAAGTGTTGGTTTGCTGAAGCGCCCCTTCCAGCGCATCTTTTGCTTGCTGGATTAATTGTCGCTCGGTATCGGTCGTACCATTCGGGCGACTGTTGATATATCGACTGGCGGTGTTGAGGCGTTGCATCACATTCACTTCAGGATTTCGTGTGATGCCCTGTCGCTTGTCCACTTTACCAATAAATATCGCAACGATCGAATCGATCTTCTTCACCACCTTTCCGGTCGCCTTGATCTGGTCTTTGAATTTTTTATCATCTTCGTCCTTCATGCGTTTTTTAAATGCGTTGGCAGAGTTTTTACTCTCAACCAACTGTTTCACCGCATCCGCGGCCGTTTGGATCATTCCTTGTAGCTTTTTCGCGTTGTCGTAGTTCTCTGTCACACTCTTAGGCGATACTTCGATCCTTGGATCGGTCGCCACTGTGATAGTGGTACTCGAACTTGCATCCAGATACAGCAACTCTGCGCGATACGTACCAGGCTTCACTCGAACCCCGCCAGGTTCCCCGCGGCGCTTGCGGATCGTCCTCGAAGGGCGATCTCCACCTGCTTCTCGCATGAACCAGCGCCATTTATAAAGGCCGGTACTGTCCGGTATCTTCCGCTTCAGGGTGCGAATAAGACGGGAACCATCATAGATCTTCAGATAAAGAGAGTCCTTCGATAACTTTTTTGTTGCCTCCTCAGACGTATCGTCCATTTCTTTTTCTTCTTCGGAATCACTTGCGGCTTCTCCTTTATCTTCGTCTGTAGTCGCCTCTTCGTCTTGCTTAAAATAATAGGAAAACTGTGCTCCAAAGTTCCGATTCTCGCCATTGTACAACGCATCCCCACCAAAACGACTACCTGTTGGCTGTTGATAAGACGCCAAATAAGCCGTTGGGGTTTCAAAAATCTTTATTTTTTCATCTAAAACCGATCTGTTACGAGCGATCTCCCGAAGTGGTCGCAGGTCGTCCAGCACCCAGGCGGCTCGACCAAACGTCCCGATCACCAGATCGTGCTCTCTCGGGTGGATTACCAGGTCTTTCACAGAAGTAGTTGGAAAGCCATGGGTCCACTTCTCCCAATTGGCACCTGCATCCATGGACACGTAGAGTCCGTCATCGGTTCCCAGGAACATGAGATTGCGCTCCATCGGATCCTCCACGATACAAAGCGCATAACTCAATACATCGTTTCCGTCTACAATTCGTTCCCAGGTCTTGCCATAGTCGCGTGTGCGATAGGCGTAGGGAGTGTAATTAAAGCGGCGATAGTCGTTGGCTACCAGCAAGGCCTCGCCTTTGGCCTTGTTGCTCGCTTTTATTTGCGTGATCCAACTTCCTTCCGGCAAGCCCTTGAGGTTATTCGATACCTCCGTCCAGCTCGCACCGCCATTTTGAGTATAGTGCACGCGGCCGTCGTCGGTGCCCACCCAAAGCATGTTGGCTTCCAATTCGGATGGCTCGATCACCAAAATGGTGGTATGATTTTCGGCACCGGTGGCATCCATCGTTAGACCGCCACTCTCGCTTTGTTTTTGTTTTTCCGGGTCGTTGGTCGTTAGGTCCGGCGAAATGACACTCCACGTAAGCCCCTTATCTGTGCTCTTGTGCACAAACTGACTTCCGAAGTAGATAGTACTGTTGTCGAATGGGTCAATATTGATGGCCGAGTTCCAGTTAAAACGTAACTTCACCTCCGGATCGGGATGTGTTGGTCGAATACCATAGTTGTTGCCGGTTTGCCAGTCGTATCGGCTCACGTATCCCTGCTGACTCATACTCCAACCATAACGGCTGTCGTCCCGATCGGGGACCACGTCGAAGCCATCACCAAAAGAGATCTCCTGCCAGTAGCTGTTTCGAATTCCTTGTGCGCGCCAAACGTAGGCTGGCCCACGCCAACTCCCATTGTCTTGCATGCCACCATAGACGTTGTAAGGAAACTCGTTATCGATATTGATGTGATAGAACTGCGCCACAGGTAAGTTACCTATGAATCGCCAGGTCTTACCTCCGTCCTTGGTGATGTTCATCCCCCCATCGTTGCCGTCGATCATAAAATCGCCATTCTCAGGGTGGATCCACCACGCATGATGATCGGGGTGCACGCCATTGTCCACACCATAGGCCGGCATGAGCTGCGAAAAGTTCTTGCCGCCATCCTGGGAGACATTCACATAGGTAAATACCGAGTAGACTCGGTTCTCATTTTGAGGGTCTACATATATTTCAGAATAATAAAAAGGGCGGTTTCCAATGTCGTTTTTATCGTTCACCTTGCTCCAGGTATTCCCACCATCCTCACTGCGATACAAGGCATTTTTCTTTGCCTCCACCAAAGCGTAGATACGATCGGGCTTGTTTCGTGCAATGGCAATCCCAATGCGTCCCAGGTCTCCTTTAGGCAGTCCGTGGGCATCGGTTTTCTTACTCCAGTTGGTCCCTCCATCATGGGTGATGTAAAGTCCGGATCCTTCGCCTCCCGACTTAAAGAACCAGGGATCACGCTTGTGCTCCCACATGGC
Organism: Bacteroidota bacterium; assembly: GCA_039028655.1. Classification (GTDB taxonomy): domain Bacteria; phylum Bacteroidota; class Bacteroidia; order Flavobacteriales; family Flavobacteriaceae; genus Aureisphaera. Next base: position 803 of record JBCCHR010000142.1, on the reverse strand, counting down.
AACGATCAGTTTGTTGGGATTGGTAGGGTCCATGACCATATCGGCCACCCCGGTTTTTTCATTAGTAAAGAGTATCTTCTTCCAGGATTTTCCTCCGTCGGTGGTCTTAAACACACCACGCTCGGGATGAATACCCCATGGAGATCCAATGGCACCCACGTATACCACATCGGGATTGGTAGGGTCGATAATTATACGATGGATGTGTCTTGTTTTTTCCAGTCCCATCGACTGCCAGCTTGCACCGCCATCCAGGGATCTGTAGACTCCAAATCCACCATTCAAACTGTTTCGTGGGTTCCCTTCACCCGTACCTACCCAGATCACCGATGGATTGCTTTGCTGAATAGCAACAGCTCCTATCGAAGCGGTGGGTTGATCGTCGAAGATGGGCTTCCATTTGATCCCGCCACTAGTAGATTTCCACAATCCTCCCGAAGCAGTTCCTACGTACATCACATCGGGATTGTCAAGCACAACATCAATAGCGGTCACTCGGCCGGACATCCCCGCAGGGCCGATATTTCGGGGTTTTACATCTTTTAAGATATCACTGGATAGATTTTGAGCGGTAAGGGTCGAGGCGATGCACAGCACCGCCAACAGGAAGATTTTTTTCATACATAATGTCCCTTGATAAAGGGGTTGGTTGGTTCAACTTTGATTGATCAGTTTTGTAACCTTTAAAGTTAGTAATTTGTCGTTGTACAACTCTTAAAAGGCTGTTAATACATATATATTTTGTGGAGAATGAATTATCTTTAACCATGATGAAGAAAAATAGGCCTACGGGCTTTGTGTTC
>JBCCHR010000141.1:0-7550 GCA_039028655.1 Bacteroidota bacterium | reverse complement strand
CCGTCGTCGTCAAAATGCTGTAGAAACTCATCCTCTTCAGGATTGTAGTCCTCCTCCTCCCAGGCGTATTTTTTATTCTGAACCAAATTTTGCCTCATCACAAACGCGAGGACAATGCCAACGAAGAATCCCGAAATATGACCTTCCCAGGATATTTTAGGATCAATAGGAAACAAATACCAAAGCAATCCACCGTACACGAATGCCACGATCAATGAAATTGCCGTTAATTGAAGCTTTTTCGAAACTATACCCTTGAAGAAAAGAAATGCAGCCAGCATGTATACCACACCACTGGCACCAATATGCATGGCAGGGCGGCCTATGAGCCAGGTAAGCACACCGGTGGCCAACGCGCCCCAAAGCAGTACCTTCCAACGTATGTCGCGGTAGAAATAGAACAAGGCCGATCCCAAGGCCAGCAATGGCACCGAATTATTGAACAAATGTCGAAGATCACCATGAATAAATGGAGACAGTACGATCCCCCAAAGCCCTTTTGCCTTTAACGGAATGATTCCCCAACGTAAGAATTCGAATTGAAATCGCAACTCCAACCAGAAGGTGATCCAAATGGCCATTACAAAAAGCAATGGATACAGGATGACGTCATGGGAATAATACAATGTTTTCTTTTGGCTCATGCAAGGGGTATCTCAAAAAACAATCCTAAACACCAACTTATGATAAATTGTCAGTTCAATGCTCTCGTTAATATCGTAATTTTGTAGATATGAGTACCCCATTGGCAGAACGAATTCGTCCTCAAAACTTCGAAGATTATTTGAGTCAGCAGCATTTAGTAGGTCCGGAAGGTGCCTTACGGGCCCAACTGGATTCCGGAATGATTTCCTCTATGATCTTCTGGGGCCCTCCCGGAACCGGTAAGACCACGCTGGCCAATATCATCGCGACTACCTCCAATCGACCGTTTTACACGCTCAGTGCCGTGGACAGCGGCGTAGCCGCCGTAAGAGCCATCATAGATAAGGCCAAGAAAAGTGACGATCTGTTCACGACTCGCAATCCGATTCTTTTTATTGATGAGATTCACCGATTTAGTAAATCCCAGCAAGATTCCTTACTGGGTGCTGTGGAGAAAGGATGGATCACGCTGATCGGTGCCACTACGGAAAATCCGAGTTTTGAAGTGATTCCCGCCTTATTATCACGTTGCCAGGTGTATATTCTGAAGGAGTTTTCGCGGGACGACCTGGAATCATTGCTTCATAATGCGTTGGAGAAGGACGAGATCCTTTCAGCAAAAAAAGTAAAGCTGAATGAAACGGAGGCGCTCATACGCTTATCTGGCGGCGACGCTCGAAAATTGTTGAATATCCTGGAATTAGTGGTCCTTTCTGAAAAGACCGAAGATGTAACTGTAACCAACGAGCTGGTTACTAAAAAGGTGCAAAAGAACACGGTGCTGTACGACAAGACAGGTGAACAGCACTATGATATTATCTCCGCTTTTATCAAGTCGATTCGCGGTAGCGACCCGAATGCGGCCGTCTACTGGTTGGCGCGGATGATCGAAGGTGGTGAAGATATCAAATTCATCGCCAGACGATTGGTGATCGCTGCTTCCGAAGATATAGGAATGGCTAATCCAACAGCCTTGGTTCTTGCCAACGCTACCTTCAACGCCGTTACGACGATTGGAAACCCAGAAGCCAGGATCATTTTAAGTCAAAGCACGGTGTATCTGGCGACCTCACCAAAGAGCAATGCGTCGTATATGGCGATTAAAGCGGCGCAACAGGCCGTAAAGCAGCATGGAGACCTATCTGTACCATTATCCATTAGAAACGCTCCTACAAAGCTTATGAAGGAGCTTGGATATGGGGCCGAATACCAATATGCCCATGATTTTGAGGGAAATTTTATCCCTCACGAGTTTTTACCGGAGGAGATCACTGGTACGACTTTCTACCAGCCCGGTAATAATAAAAGAGAATTGGGTCTAAAAAAATACCTCTCCGAACTTTGGAAAGATAAATACGATTATTGATCCACCTTCGTGAATTTCAATTCCTGAAACGAGGTTTCGATGATCAGGTTCTTTTCTTTGTCGAAGTAACACGGAAATTGATTGCCATTGGCATCTTTAAACGTACAGGGGTATTCCGCTTGTAAAGCGATCTGCCCTTTTACAACCATTCCTTTTTCCGTTTTTTCGGAGAGCATGTATCCAATGTTGGTGCTTTTCAAAACAAACTCAGCATCGTCCTGCCTGTATAGGGTCTCATCGCTACGCAGCGTTACGGTTTCATTGCTAGTGACCGGAGTTTCTTCAACCACCTCTGTGGTTGCAACGGGAGGAGAAGTTTCAACAGGTTCCGGTGTTACCTCGACCCGGTCGTCGACCATAGGTTCGTTCTGGTTGATGCCCAATGAATCAAAACTCATGAAGGCTTGTCGCAGTGCAGCAGTGTACGTCTTGTTGTATGCCTTGATCTTACTCTTACCTACTGCCGTGCGGTACACCTCATCGCCATAACAGTCCTTGAGGATAACGGTCACCTTGGTTCGGATTATGGAAGGTTTACCGTCTACTTCGGCGTACAGTCCCTCGCATCGGTTGACATCCGGTAATTCATTTTGGTAATAGGCATTGAAACCATGCTTATTAAACAGGAATTTGGTGAGGGAGTTGAGTTGGTACTTATCCTTTTCGTCGACAAAATCGAATTTCTCCGGCACAATTACAAAGCTGTAATCGCTCAACGATTTTTGCGCAAACGCTTCAGAAATAAAACAAAAAAATAAAAGGAATACAGTTAGTGCTTTGTTCACGGTTCGGCAATTTTTATGTTAAACCCGAACTGTAAAGATACACTTTTTGCCTTTGCAATATTGCCGTAGTGCAAGATGTTGTCCGCGGTCACATAAAAATTGAACTTGCCAAAATCGAAGGCTCCCCCCAAGCCAATGTTGTAGAATGACTAGGGATCGACCGTATAGGTCGCCTTCCACGAAAGCCATTGTAGCATTCGATGGTAATAAAAAAGGGTTCCTGCCATTTGTGGGCCTCTTGGCCTCATGATGCTGTAATATTGAACTCCTACCGCTTTTTCGCGTTTAATTCCCTTATTGAGGCAATCACACTCCTCGCCCCCCAGAAATCGTCCAAAACTGTAGGTTAGACCTGCATTTACCTTCACGGGGCGCAACTGGGTATATCCACTGGTGATGGTGTCAATAGGTAATTCTCGTTCGATCTCGTCCTCCAGATCCTCGTAATAGGGAAATGTAGACTCCCCTTCGCTGAGAGGTGGAAAGAGCAACTCGATCCCATTAAGAGTATACGTTCCGGTACCGTGATATTGCTCCACATCTTTGGAGTGAAAAATTACCCCCAGGTCCAGGACACTGGCGCTTGCCTCCCATCGTTCATTGATCTTATAGGTGGCACCAAGGTCTACTCCAACTCCCAGGTTTCCACCAAAGGCAGCTCTTCCCAATACCGATCCTACCGAAGCACCGTCTAAAGAAACAATCCCCGATGTTTGCACCTTTACGTCGGCATTCTCCACCCGATGCTCGTAGATATTGGGGCTGTTCTCATCCCCGAGTGAGGTCGTAAATGTTCCGGAATTATTCGTACTCTTTACACTCAACATACTGGAATATAGTTTGGCCCGTGCTCCCACCGTCCATTTTTTATTGATCTTTTTATTGGCGCCAAAATGGTACACCGCCAGCAAGTCTCCCGTGGCACTCACCTGGCCCAAATCGAAGGGATAGTCCAGGTAATCTCGGTTTCCTTCCCAGGCTAAAATGGCCAGATCTCTCGGGAAATAAGTGATAAAGTCGAATTCCTGATAAATACCGCCGGAGAAATAAATTTCGCTTTGAGCGGCCCTCCATCCAAAATTGATTATTTCCAACTGCTGCGTAGCAGTAAAGAAATCCCGGTCGCTCATTTCGAAGATCTTGTTCCTAATGCGTGTGTTGATGTCTTCTCCCGTATTTCCAAAAATATCAAAAGTGGATACACCCGACGCACCTCCGTTAACGTGAAACTGGGACAAAAAAGGAATCCCAAAATGAGCCTTTTGTGGCACTACACTACCGGGGTTTACCATGAGGGCCTGAGGAATTTCCTCAAAACCATACATAACCTGCTTGTTTTGGGCCATAGCCACCGATAGCCCGAAGGCTGTAAAAAGGATCGAAAGTGTTCTCATAGTAATTAACTTCTTTCCCTTATTTCCAGATAATAGGTGGTTTTGGACTTTAAATTGAGCGTTCCCGTAAGGTTTTCATCTGAAGAAAGAATGGTCACAGCCACTACCACCTTATCGGCCATAGTGAGCTGGGTGATGTCTTCGCCTTCCACAGTTTCCAGAAACTGTGTGAGTACGGGTGCTAACTCTGTTCCTTCCTGAACAGTGGTCTCGGTACGATAGGTCTCTTCATTCTCCTCGGTGAGAAACACAAATTCTACCTGGAATGTACGCGGTATGGAATTGGTAAAATCGAAGAGAAATTCGGCACGGATCAAGCTTTCCTGAACGCCTGTGTCATCCAAAAACCTGATTTCGGTCGTATCGCTGATGGTGAGGATGGACGTGTTGGTCACGGGATCAAAAAAATCCTGGGCCTCCGCGTTAAAATAAATGAGGTCCAATTCCACCACAGGTCTGAGAGTCACATTCTCGGCCTGGCTAAAATCGGTGTCCTTCACACAGGAGAACAGCATGACGCTGGCAAGTATACCAATGAAGGGCAGCAGCAGGTTTGTTTTCATTGAGATGGGGTTTGAGTAAATAACGTCATACGTTATCAAATTAGTATTTAGAGGATGTTTTTAATCTCTGGAATATGGTTGATGATGAGGTAATCATCGGGCGGCGACTCATTGCGGTAATTATAGAACAAGGTATGCATCCCGACTGCTTCGGCCCCCAGGATATCGGCCTCGAAAGTGTCTCCGATCATCAGGCTTCGTGGTGCCGTTACCGCGGCCTTCTCCAATGCTCTTTTAAAGACCAGAGGATTCGGTTTCTTTACTCCTACTTCTTCGGAAGTGGTCACGGTATCAAAAAATCCTTCGATCTTACTATTCCTAAGTTTTAGATGCTGAACCTCACTAAATCCATTAGTGATGATGTGTAGCCGATATTTTTTTGCTGAAAGGTAACGAAGCACATCGATGGCTCCATCGAAAAGGAAATTATCCTTGGGCAACTCCCGGATGTAGGTATCGGCCAGCGCATCGAGTTCCTTGTTTGAAAAAGTAAGTCCGAACGGTTGAAACGCATCCAAAAAACGTCCTCTACGAAGTCCCTGTTTGTCGATACGTTCCTCCCGATATAATTTCCAGTATTGAAAATTAATGGGCTCATAGATGGCTATAAAATCCAGCAGATCGATGGGTATCCCATGTTGTTCGAACAACCTGCCGAAGGCAAGCTTTGAGTTCCTGTCGAAATCCCACAAGGTGTGGTCCAGGTCGAAGAAAATATCACTGATCAGTTCTGGTTTCATAACGTGGTATTGAAAAAAGTTGCCTTCTGTGTCGATTATTGTCCTTGAAATCCTGGTTGGAACAGCGCATGGAAAAAGTGCCGTCAACTGCCTTAACAGCTTCGCGCAGGCCAGCAACTTCATGATCCATCTCTCCAGGGCTTAGGTTGTGAAGGGATCGCGTGCAACCCGCGATAGGATGAATTACCAGCGGAGTTTTTATTTCGTAGTCCAGGTCATAGAACAGAAAAGGGGTGCAGGTGCCGGCCCGAAAGCCTAGCCGGTCCGCATAGACCATGGTCATGTCTCGTGGAATCTCAACCTCGAGTAGGTTTCTGTAATAGTGTGGTAAATTTACCACTCCCTGGTCGTTCATGGTGTAAAGTAGTTCTTTGTGAATAAGGTCTTCCAGGGTTTTCCGCTCTTGTTTCATTCGCTCTTCGTTGCCCAGCGAATGATAGGAAAACAGGAGTCCAACCTCGGTATAGTCGGCGATATGTTTCACGAGCAACCGGAAATTCTCTCGTTTTGAATTCATGTCCTCTCCAAACGTATACCCTTCACCCATCCTAAAGAAAACGAACAATTTGGCAGCATTACTTTTCAAAGACTCGATGAGCCATTCAAAAGTATCGTAGGGATCTTTTTTCAGTTTGAGCAACACTTGTGAGCGTCGAACGACCTCTTTTAGGCGAAACCGTCCCAAATCTCGAAAAAAGCCCGAAAAATTCCGAAGAAAACCACGATTGGCATAGGCATAGGGAATAGCGGCCGATACGAGGTGCTGCTCCTGGAAATGCCGGGGAGCAAAGGTGATATCAGGAAATCGTTCCAGCAAGAGGTCTCGAAACCGATACGCCCAAATATCCACAACGGGTTGCGTTAAAAATGCTTCGCGAGCCGCAAGACTATGGGATGCCGGAAACCTTCCCATCGAATCCTTCACATGGGGCATATACTCTTCATATCGGCTCAACAGGTAAAAAGCGGCAGCGAATATGTCGAATGGAAGCGCACTCTTTTCACCGGCGGGAAAAAACCCAATGGTGCCATCCCAAGGAGCTGTAGAAATCTCCACATCTTCCAACCCCTCCTGATTTAACAGCCCAAAGGCTTGTACGAACAGTTCGTTACCCATAGGCTGCTTGCCATAGGAGAGTTTTGGACCCTGGTGCGCTATGAACGATTCGATCACCGAAGTAAACTCAACCTTCAGTCCTAAAATTCGAGTACAAATATGCTTGAAGGCATAATCGATTCGAGGGCTGGGCTTTTGGGTATGGATTAGTAGCATATTGCGCTAGAGCAGTTGGTCATCGGCAAAGCTAAAATACGCTTTTTCAGTAATAATGAGATGATCCAAAACCTTAATGTCGAGGCAATCTGCCGCCACCTGGAGCTTTTTAGTGAGCTGCTTGTCGGCCTGGCTGGGAAACAGGGTACCGCTTGGGTGATTGTGCGCCAAAATAATCCCAACTGCACCCAGTTCGAGGGCGGTCTTAAGGGTAAGCCGAACATCGACAATGGTTCCTGTTATGCCTCCCTTGCTAAGTTGTACCATTTGCAGGACTTTGTTGCCATTATTGAGATACAGCGCCCAAAATTCTTCGTGCAACAGATCTCCAATGATAGGTTGCAATAGATCGAAGACGGCCTCGCTGGAAGTGATTTTTTTACGCTCCAGGGCCTGTTCCTGCCGCCTTCGGCGGCCCAATTCAAGGGCCGCGACTATGGTAATGGCCTTCGCCTTGCCAATGCCTTTGAACTGACACAGTTGGTGGACCGAAAGCTTACCCAGTTCATTTAGATTGCGATCCACCGAAGCCAGAATACGTTGAGAGAGGCCCACAGCACTCTCTTCCCTATTACCCGAACCAATGAGCAGAGCGATCAGTTCGGCATCACTAAGGGCGATCCTTCCCTTGGTAAGCAGTTTCTCTCGCGGACGATCATCCTCCTTCCAGGATTTTATGGATATGGATCTTTGATAATTACGCACTATACGTGAACCCTTGACTATAAATTAAAACGTATATTTAAAGGTAAAAATGAAATGTATACGAAACTTGATAATTCGT
>JBCCHR010000140.1:0-7583 GCA_039028655.1 Bacteroidota bacterium | reverse complement strand
GGATTTCGAAAATCGACTTTATCACGTATTTTTGCACATTAATTAGTGTCTCGTAAAAAATTATAAAAATAATCAAGTTTATAACCAAATGCGTGACAAACTTATGGACAATAATATAACCGATCGTATGGAACAGGTAAGTTACCGAAAGTTACCCTCTCAATTGTCACTCATTCTGTTAGCCTTCTTGCTAACGTTTTCAATTTCTAATAGCACATTTGCCTCCACCATAGTATTGCCTACCCAAGCTGTTGACACAGCGAACGGTGAAGCCTTGTTCAAGGCCAATTGTGCCTCTTGTCACCAGTTGTACAAAAAGCGTACCGGACCCGCATTGTTTGAAGTGGGCGATAAGTACGATCAGGAATGGTTATACAGTTGGATACGAAACAGCCAGGAGATGGTGAATTCCGGAGATTCTCAGGCGGTAGCTATCTTCAATGAATACAATGGCTCGATCATGACTGCCTTCCCGCAGTTAACGAACGAAATGATCGACGACATCATTGCCTACACCTATACCAAGAAAAAAGTGGTGGATCCATGTATTGCCAATCCAGCCTTGTGTGATGATACTGCAACAGCAGGTTCCGGTGGGGTGTCGACCAACGTAATCCTTGGAATTCTTTCCCTCATCTTCCTGATGTTGGTGATCCTACTCTTCCTGGTGAACAAGACCTTACGAAGCTTTGCCGCCAAGCAAGGCATTGAGGTGGAAGAAGAGGTGAAGACCGGTACTCCGGTTTGGAAGGCCGTTTTACAAAATCAGTTCCTGATGTTGGTGTTTGCTATCTTTCTGTTATTGTCGGCCGGTTACTTCATGTACGGCTGGATGATGCAAGTGGGTGTAGACGAAGGCTATGCGCCAGTACAGCCCATCCATTACTCACACCGGATCCATGCCGGTACCAACCAGATCGATTGTAACTACTGTCACAGTTCCGCTAGAAAGAGCAAGCACTCGGGTATTCCATCGCTCAATGTTTGTATGAACTGTCACAAGAGCATTAGCGAAGTGGCCGCCGAAACACAGGCTGAAGGTAAGAGCGAATACGGTGTAGACTACAACGCCGAGATCAAGAAATTATACGCAGCGGTAGGCTGGGACGACGATGCCCAGGCGTACACAGGTGAGGAAAAACCAGTAAAATGGATCCGCATTCACAACCTACCCGACTTTGCCTATTTCAACCATTCACAGCACGTGACGGTAGGAGGTATTGAGTGTCAAACCTGTCACGGTCCTATCGAAGAGATGGAGGTTGTGGGACAGTACTCACCGCTTACCATGGGTTGGTGTATCAACTGTCACCGCGAGACCAACGTGCAAATGGAAGGAAACGAATATTACGAGAAGATCCACGCCGAACTTGCCAAGAAATATGGCAACGACAAGCTTACCGTGGCCCAGATGGGTGGATTGGAATGTGGCAAGTGTCACTATTAATTTAGAATCAGAATACTATTTCAGAAAACAAGTATATGGCATCAAACAAGAAATACTGGAAGAGTGTTGAAGAACTGAAACCAAACAGTTCGATTGTCGAAACGCTTCGTGAGAACGAGTTTGTCGAGCCCATTCCAACCGATGAGTTTTTGGGGGACAAGGAAACGTTAGAGGCCAGTTCGACCACACGTCGCGATTTCTTAAAATATGTGGGCTTCACTACAGCTGCAGCTTCATTGGCGGCTTGTGAAGGTCCTGTGATCAAGTCCATTCCTTATGTGGTGGCTCCGGATCAGATCGTACCCGGTGTGGCAAACTATTATGCCACTACCATTGCGGACGGATATGATTTTGCCAACGTATTGGTGAAAACACGAGAAGGAAGACCGATCAAGATCGAACGAAATGACATGGCCAAACACGGTGGAAGCGTAAATGCCAGAGTGCATGCTTCTGTGTTGTCGATGTATGACAACTATCGTTTGGCAGGACCCAAAGTGAACCAGGAAGATGCTACCTGGGAAGAACTGGAAGCGGCGTTCACTGCCAAGATGGGTGCCATGGCGAATAGCGATGTTGTGCTATTAACGCAAACTTTCGCGAGTCCTTCTACCTCGAAGTTGATCTCCGAATTCCAGACAAAGTATCCCAACGTGCGCCATGTAGTGTACGATGCTGTTTCTTCTTCGGAAGCGCTTGATGCTTTTCAGAAAAAATACAATACCAGAGCGTTGGCAGATTACGACTTCTCCAAGGCCGAGGTGATCGTATCGGTAGGGGCCGATTTCCTTGGCGACTGGCAAGGAGGGGGTTATGATGGCGGATATGCCAAAGGACGTATTCCGAAAAACGGAAAGATGTCTAAGCATTTCCAGTTTGAAGCCAACATGACAGTTACTGGTGCCAATGCCGATACTCGCGTTCCATGTAATGCCGCCCAACAAATGGAAGTGCTCAAAGCGCTTACCGGAGGTTCGGCTTCCGGATTACCGGAGCATATTGCTACCCAGGTGGAACAGGCGAAGAGACATTTGAAGAAGGCAGGAAATAAAGCTGTGGTGATTACTGGTCTGCAAAGTGTTGCAGCCCAAACGATGGTATTAGATTGCAACGAAGGCAGTGTGGTGATGGATACCGATCGACCCAAATTGACTGCCATGGCAAGTGCCGCTGAGGTGAACAATGTGATGAATGGGGTGATCAGTGGTAGCGTGAAAGGATTGATCACCGTTGGTGTGAACCCGGTGTATTCCTTCCCAAACAAAGCATTTGCCGAGGCCTACCAAAATCTGGAGTTGTCCATGGCCTTTGCCATGAAAGAAGACGAAACGGCCTCTTTGGCTCAACTGGTTGCGGCAACGCCTCACTTTTTGGAATCATGGGGTGACGCTCAATTCAAAAAAGGAACATTCAGCTTGATGCAACCTACGATCCGGCCCTTATTCAATACCCGACAGTTTCAGGATTGTCTGGTAGCATGGACCGATCAGGGAGAAAGCTATTATAACTATTTGAAAGAGATGTGGTCGACGACCATTCTCACCGATGGAGGATCCTGGAACCAGGCCTTACACGATGGGGTGATTGAATCCAGCGTGGAAGTTGCGTCCGATTCGGATACTACCGAAGGAGAGCTTGAAACCTCCACTTCAGATGCAGCCATGATCGGATCGCTTCAGGAGGGACTGGAATTGAACTTGTATACGAAGACCGGTTTGGGAGACGGACAACAGGCCAACAACCCTTGGCTTCAGGAATTGCCCGATCCCATTACCAGAACGTCATGGGATAACTATTTGACTATTTCTGCAATGGATGCTGCCGAATTGGGCCTTGAGAACTTCAATGTTGCCAATGGTGCGCTCAATGGAAGCTACGTAAACGTTCACATGGGTGATGTGACTGTGGAAAGAGTACCCGTGTTGATCCAGCCCGGGCAAGCGCCTAAAACGGTAGGTTTGTCCTTAGGTTATGGAAGAACTGCCGCCGTTCAATCTGAAATGCAAACAGGTGTGAATGCTTACCCATTGTATCAGAACTTCAATAAAGTTCAGCATAATGTGACTTTGGAAAAAGTACCTGGTGTTCACGAATTTGCGTGTATTCAATTGCACAACACCATGATGGGCAGAGACATCATTCGTGAGACCACTTTGGAGATCTTTAGTAATGAAGATGTGAAGAAATGGAACCCAGTTCCTCATGTTTCAAAGGATCATAAGAATATCGCGGTGAGTTCTCCGGATGCCGACCTATGGGACTCTTTTGATCGTTCGATCGGGCATCATTTCAATCTATCTATTGATCTCAACGCTTGTACGGGCTGTGGAGCCTGTGTCATTGCTTGTCATGCAGAGAATAACGTACCTGTAGTAGGTAAATCGGAAATGAGAAGAAGTCGGGACATGCACTGGCTGCGAATTGACCGATACTATTCCAGTGAAGAGGAATTCTCAGGAGATCTGGAGAAGAAAAACAATATTTCCGGTTTGGGCAGTTCGTTGTCTGAATTTGGAGAAATGGAAGTTGCTTCCGCAAACCCTCAGGTTTCTTTCATGCCCGTAATGTGCCAGCACTGTAACCACGCTCCTTGTGAGACGGTTTGTCCGGTAGCGGCAACTTCGCATGGAAGACAAGGGCAGAACCACATGGCCTACAACCGTTGTGTGGGTACGCGCTACTGTGCCAACAACTGTCCTTATAAAGTACGTCGATTTAACTGGTTCCTCTATGCTCAAAACGATGAGTTTGATTACAATATGAACAACGACTTGGGTCGTATGGTACTCAATCCAGATGTAGTGGTTCGTTCCAGAGGGGTGATGGAGAAATGTTCTTTCTGTATCCAATCTACGCAGGCGATCATTCTCAAGGCGAAACGAGAAGGTCGACCGGTGGCCAAAGGCGAATTTAACGATGCCTGTGCATGTTCTGCGGCCTGTGAGTCCGGAGCCATGAGATTTGGTGATGTGAATGAAGAAGGTAGTGTGATTTCTGAATTGGTTGAAGATGACAGAGCTTATTACCTATTGGAAGCTGTTGGTACCAAGCCAAATGTGGTGTACCAGACCAAAATTAGAAATACAAACGAAGCATAAAAATCTAACTAAGAAACAGAATTTATAGATATGGCGTCGCATTACGAAGCACCTATTAGAAGACCCTTAGTTACGGGAGATAAGAGCTACCACGAAGTAACCGTGGATGTGGCTGCTCCGGTAGAAGGAAAAGCCAATAGATCCTGGTGGATTGTATTCACCATTTCTCTGGTAGCCCTGCTCTGGGGAATCGGCTGTATTATTTATACCATTTCTACCGGAATTGGGGTTTGGGGGTTGAACAAAACGGTAAACTGGGCCTGGGACATCACCAACTTTGTTTGGTGGGTAGGTATTGGACACGCAGGTACGCTTATTTCGGCGGTACTTTTGCTGTTCCGTCAGAAATGGAGAATGGCGATCAACCGTTCTGCGGAAGCCATGACGATCTTCTCGGTGATCCAGGCGGGATTATTCCCGATCATACACATGGGACGTCCCTGGTTGGCATACTGGGTATTGCCCATTCCCAACCAATTTGGTTCGCTGTGGGTAAACTTTAACTCGCCACTTCTTTGGGACGTATTTGCGATCTCGACCTATTTATCTGTTTCTTTGGTGTTCTGGTGGACAGGATTATTGCCCGATTTTGCCATGATCCGAGACCGAGCCATCACACCATTTACCAAGCGCGTATACAGCATTCTTTCCTTTGGATGGAGCGGGCGTGCCAAAGATTGGCAACGATTTGAAGAGGTATCCCTGGTATTGGCAGGTTTGGCAACACCACTGGTACTTTCGGTACACACGATTGTATCCTTTGACTTTGCTACTTCGGTTATCCCTGGATGGCATACCACCATCTTCCCACCTTACTTTGTTGCGGGAGCGGTATTCTCAGGATTTGCCATGGTAAATACCCTCCTTATTATTATGAGGAAGGTGAGCAACCTGGAAGATTACATTACCATTCAGCATATCGAGCTCATGAACATCATTATCATGATCACCGGTTCGATCGTTGGGGTAGCTTATATTACTGAATTGTTTATCGCATGGTATTCGGGAGTGGAGTACGAACAATATGCCTTTCTCAACCGGGCCATTGGGTCTTATTGGTGGGCGTACTGGTCGATGATGACCTGTAACGTATTCTCACCGCAGTTTATGTGGTTCCCGAAATTGAGAAGAAGTATCATGTTCTCTTTCATTATCTCGATCGTGGTGAACATCGGTATGTGGTTCGAGCGATTTGTGATCATTGTAACCTCATTGCACCGTGACTACCTGCCGTCTTCCTGGACCATGTTCTCACCAACCTTTGTAGACATCGGGATCTTCATCGGGACCATCGGATTCTTCTTTGTGTTATTCCTGTTGTACTCAAGAACCTTCCCGGTGATCGCACAGGCAGAGGTAAAATCTATTCTGAAGAGCTCCGGAAGCTTTTACAAGAAGTTGAGAGCGGAGCATGGCGACAGTGTGAAACACTATACCATGCCGGGTGCTGCAGCGGCAAGTGTTTCCGAAGAAACAACCAACGATGCTTCTGAAGAAGCCGATAAATCGGCACAGGCGAATAGCTTGTTGGGAAGCATTGGTACCTTCGATCCGAATACCCAAACGGCTGATGACCTGAAACTGATTAGCGGTGTAGGACCGAAGTTGGAACAAAAATTACATGAGATCGGCATCTTTACTTTCGAACAGGTAAGTAGAATGACCGACAGAGAATACGATTTATTAGACAGTATTACCGGCGAATTCCCAGGTAGAGCCAAGCGCGATGATTGGGCCGGACAAGCCGATAAACTCAAAAACCAATAACCTATGGCATCGAAAGTAATTCACGCTATCTATACCGACGATGATATCCTTTTGAACGCTGTGAAGGCGGTGAAGGGTGAGCACTATCACATCGAAGAGGTTTATACACCTTTCCCGGTTCACGGGTTGGAAAAAGCCATGGGATTGGCCGATACGCGCATTGCGATCTGTTCGTTCCTGTACGGACTTGTAGGACTCTCTGTGGCGATCACCATGATGAATTTCATCATGATCGAAGACTGGCCACAGGACATTGGTGGTAAGCCTAGCTTTAGTTACATTGAAAACATGCCGGCCTTTGTACCTATCATGTTCGAGATGACGGTATTCTTCGCAGCTCACCTGATGGTGATCACCTTTTACATGCGAAGCAAGTTATGGCCATTCAAAAAGGCGGAAAACCCGGATGTACGAACCACCGATGATCATTTTCTGATGGCCATCGATGCCGGAAACCACGATGTGAATGAAGTATCTAAGTTTTTAACTGATACGGGTGCGATAGAAATAAGTTTAATTGAAAAAGAAGACGATCATTAGTATGAAACGTATTTTAAATATAGGACTTGTCCTGGTAGCATCGCTTGCCATGGTTTCGTGTTTCGATACGGCCAAGCCGAACTACCAGTACATGCCAAACATGTACGAACCGGTAGGGTATGAGACCTATGCCGAGTCTGATGCCTTCTACAACCAACAGGTGGCTTTGTTACCAGCCGAAGGTTCTATCCCAAGAGGATGGCAACCTTATGACTATCCCGATACCAATGAAGGATTGCTACAGGCAAAGGCGGAACTAAAGAATCCGCTGGCGGTGACCGAAGAGAACCTGGAAGAAGGGGAACGTCTTTATGAGATCTATTGTGCCGTATGTCACGGTGATAAAGGAGATGGACAGGGTATTTTGGTAAAGAACGAAAAGATCCTCGGAATCCCAAGTTATGCTGATGCCGGTCGTGTGATCACCGAAGGAGGTGTGTACCACGTTCAGATGTATGGTTTGAACACCATGGGATCTTATGCCTCTCAAACCAACGAATTGGAGCGTTGGCAGATCACCCAGCACGTCATGAACCTGAAGGCAGCACTGGAAGGAACCCCTTTGGCCACTCCGGTGGCTGAGACGGTGGAAGAAGCCGCTGCCGAAATAGTGGTTGAAGAAGAATCAACTTCCGAAGAATAACACTAACCAAAGAATAAAGAGAATAGCAAAAGATATGTATACGCTACCCAATAAATTAAAACTGTTTGCAATCATTTTTATGGTGGTT
>JBCCHR010000139.1:0-7615 GCA_039028655.1 Bacteroidota bacterium | reverse complement strand
CGGATGGAACGAAAAGGAAATCCCATTCTGAAAGAGTCCGTTCTCATCAAAATCGATCTCGCGTATGACCGACTTTACAATGATCCGTTTGGAATCCAGACCGGCAGTGGTTAATATGCGCTTCATCTTTTCTCCTCTTTGATATCCGAAGTTAGGAGAACCAATATTCTCGGTAGCACTATACAGAGAGGCGATATGAAGCTCTTCCTCCGGATGCTCCTGTAAATAGGTACCTAACTTGTTCTTGAACTCCGTCAATTCGGTGGCATATTCCAATTGGTTGGTGTTCTTCCATATTTTAATCCCTTCCTCGTACGCAAAGATCAGGTCTCCATCCAGGGCGGAAGCCTTGAGTCCCGTAGACGGCACGGCCAGCACAGGAGGGTCATCTTCGTTCTCGGTAAGATTGGTGGTATCGCTTGAGTTAACAGACAATTGAAGGGTGTCGTCTATTTTGAGCGGGTCATCCAGGTTGAGTGGAAGTTCGGAATTCTCGATGGTAGCGATCGTGTCTTGTACCCTGGAACTATTGTCTACCGGCTGCAGCCACGAATAAAGCCAAAGCCCAAAAAAAGACCATACCAAGAAAACAACGAAGGCGATTAAGAAGTTCTTCATTCTCTGTAAACGACTGTTTTACAGTAGGTTGTAAATTACCGTTAGATATTCAAACAAACTTAGCGAAATATTTGCTCAATAAGTAGTGAAAATAAAAGATGTTTTTCACAGGCTTTGAAATTTTTTTTAATAACTTTGAACCATCATGAGTAAATCATTTTTGCATTATCACCATATCACTTTCTTCGCTCTGGCGAGGTGATCTGGTATATGTAAAATCTAACAATATATCTAAACCCGTTTGAGCAATCGAACGGGTTTTTTCATGCTTACTTTTTCGATTGTTTTACGGATAAGGATCAAATCAAAAAAGAAGTTATGAAACGATTAAAGATCGCAGTTCAAAAATCCGGAAGACTGCACGACGACTCCCTGAGGCTCTTAAAAGATTGCGGTATTGCCATCGACAATGGCAAAGACCAATTAAAAGCACAGTCCAAGAACTTTCCACTAGAGATTTACTATCTCCGAAATGGAGATATCCCGCAATATCTCAAGGATGGCGTGGTCGATACTGCCATTCTCGGGGAGAATGTCCTGGTGGAGAAGGGAGAAGGTATCTCCACGATTGAACAGCTCGGCTTTTCAAAATGCCGGGTGTCGCTGGCCGTTCCGAAAACCATGGAATACAAATCCTTAAAAGACCTCAATGGTAAGCGAATTGCCACTTCCTATCCGGTCACCACCCAAAAATATCTGGACGAAAACGAAATTTCGGCAGAATTACACATGATCAATGGTAGCGTGGAAATTGCTCCCAACATTGGTCTTTCCGATGCGATTTGCGATATCGTAAGTAGCGGCAGCACCTTGTTCAAGAACAACCTGAAAGAGGTAGAGGTTATGATGAAAAGTGAGGCAGTTTTGGCCAAATCGCCCCTCATATCGGATGAGGCCAACTTGCTTCTGGATAGATTGCTATTTAGGGTACAATCTGTTCTCAAAGGACGCGATTCCCGATATGTACTACTCAACGCGCCCAACGACCGCCTGGACGACATCATAGCCATCTTGCCGGGCATGCGAAGCCCTACCGTATTGCCTTTGGTCACCGAAGGTTGGAGCAGTCTGCACAGTGTGATCAAGCAAGATGAGTTTTGGGATGTGATCGATCGCTTAAAGGCAGCCGGGGCTGAAGGCATCCTGGTTTGTCCTATCGAGAAAATGGTCCTCTAAGTTTTTATTACTGAATAACAATTGCAAAATCATACCTATGGATAAGATCAAATTACCGGAGAGAGCTACCTGGCAAGACCTGCTCAAGCGTCCTACGCTCACTTATGAGGATCTGGAGGCCAGCGCTCGTCAAATTTTCAAGGAAGTAGAACGAACTGGCGATAAGGCCGTTCAGAAATATACGCAACTATTCGATGGCACTCGTGTCGAAGCCACCGCAGTATCTGCTAGCGAGATAAGAGAATCGGCCAAATTGGTTTCCGAAGAACTAAAAAAGGCCATACAAACTGCCAAAGCCAATATTGAAAAGTTTCACACCGCACAAAAAAGCCCGCAAAGGGTGGTGGAAACCAGTCCAGGTGTACGTTGTTGGATGGAGAAAAGACCCATTCAAAAAGTAGGTTTGTACATTCCCGGGGGTTCCGCACCACTGTTTTCTACGCTTCTCATGTTGGCCGTACCGGCCAGTATTGCTGGCTGCAAGGAAATAGTTGTTTGTACACCACCCAATGCCCAAGGGAAGATTCACCCCGCTATTCTCTTCGCCGCCAATCTATGCGGTGTTACACAAATTCACAAGGTTGGGGGCATGCAGGCCATCGCAGCACTTACTTTTGGAACCGCTTCCATACCGGCAGTATACAAGATCTTTGGCCCGGGAAATCAATTTGTGACCGTCGCCAAGCAATTGGCTACCCAGTATGGGGTAGCGATCGACATGCCGGCTGGTCCCAGCGAGTTACTGGTATTCGCAGACGAATTGGCCAATCCGCGATTTGTGGCATCCGATCTATTAAGTCAGGCAGAACATGGCCCCGATAGCCAGGTGATCCTGGTAACTACCTCCGAGTCGCTGCTGGATCAAGTGGCAGTTGAAATCGATATTCAGCTGGCCACTTTGCCAAGGAAATCGATCGCTGAGAAGGCAATGGCGCATTCAAAGATGATCCTTATCGACGGGATCGAAACGGCCCTCGATATGATCAATGAGTACGGCCCGGAACATTTGATCATTATTTCTGAAGACGAACCATTCTTTATCGATGGCGTTCAAAATGCAGGGTCGATTTTCCTTGGGAACTATACTCCGGAAAGTGCTGGTGATTATGCCTCGGGCACCAATCACACGCTTCCTACCAACGGGTACACCCGGCAGTACAGCGGGGTGAATCTGGACAGTTTTCAAAAATCCATCACCTTTCAACGGATTTCGAAGGAGGGTCTTATGAAGTTAGGGCCTACCATTGAGGTAATGGCGATGAACGAAGGATTGGAAGCACATAAGAATGCCGTTTCTTACCGACTTGAAGCGCTGAACAACAAAACAAAAGTGTAGTAAATAATGACAAAGAAAGAAGCATTTTCAATTCAGGATCTGGTTAGGAAAAACGTCCGCTCGCTGCAGCCTTACAGCTCTGCGCGCGACGAATACAGCAAAACCGGTGGAAATATGGTATTCATGGACGCCAATGAAAATCCGTTCAACACCTTGGTAAATCGATACCCGGATCCGCAACAACGGTCCTTAAAACAAAGGATCGCTGAGCGTAAGGGGGTTGCTGTAGAGCAGGTGTTTTTGGGTAATGGAAGCGATGAAGTTTTGGATCTATTGTATCGCGCTTTTTGCGAACCGTCCCAGGACAATGTAATTACCTTGCCACCCACGTACGGGATGTATAAAGTGCTCGGTGGAATCAATGACGTGGAGATCAAAGAAGTATTGCTATTACCCGACTTTCAACCGGACGTGGAGCGCATACTCGAAGCCCAAACTACGGGTTCGAAACTGCTTTTCATATGTTCACCAAATAATCCAACCGGCAATATCCTTTCAGCAGAAAAAATACACACCCTACTACAAAAATTTAAAGGGCTGGTGGTGATCGATGAGGCCTATGCTGACTTTTCCAAGAACCCAAGCTGGATCGATCAAATAGCGAACTACCCAAATCTCGTAGTAACACAAACGTTCTCTAAGGCGTTGGGGATGGCGGGCATACGCTTGGGTGTGTGCTATGCTTCTTCGGAGATCATTTCTGTGCTTAACAGGATCAAGCCTCCGTACAATGTGAATGAACTTACGCAACAGTTTGCCACCGAACGCTTTGCTCAATTGGATCGAATGCAGCAGGAGCTAAAAACCATTCTCGAACAACGCCAGCGACTTGTGGAAGCTTTAGTTCCTGTTTCTTTTATTGCTGAAGTATATCCCTCGGATGCCAACTTTCTGTTGATCCGAGTGGATGACGCCCGGAAAAGATACCAGCAATTACTTCAAAAGGGGATTGTGGTCCGCAACCGAAGCACACAGCCACTGTGTGAGAATACGTTGCGAATTACCGTGGGAACCCCGGAAGAGAACGAATTACTAATCCAAACCCTTAATGATTTAATCGTATGAAAAAAGTACTCTTTATCGATCGCGACGGAACATTGATCCGTGAACCTGCCGACGAACAAATAGACGGCTTTGATAAATTGAGTTTTTATCCCGGTGCCTTTACGTACTTGGGTAAGATCGCCCGAGAATTGGACTTCGAGTTGGCCATGATCACCAATCAGGACGGCCTTGGAACTGATGCCTTCCCTGAAGAAACGTTTTGGCCGGTTCACAACTTTGTATTGGAATCTTTTGAGAACGAAGGCGTGGTGTTTGATGAGGTTTTTCTTGATCGAACCTTTCCCCACGAAAATGCTGATACCAGAAAACCAGGCACCGGATTGCTCACCCAATATTTTTCAAACGATTATGACCTGGCCAATTCCTTCGTGATCGGAGATCGACTCACCGATATAGAATTGGCAAAAAATCTGGGAGCAAAGGGCATTTACATCAACGATGGATCTTTGCTAGGGGCCGGGGAGGTAACCGTAGACAGGGAAGAGTTGGATTCCTACATCTCCCTGGAAACAACGGATTGGAAACGCATTTATGAATTTTTGAAGGAAAAGGATCGTTCGGTCACCATTCAACGAAACACGAATGAAACTCAAATTGAAGTGCGCTTGAATCTCGACGGAAGCGGGAAAAGTAATATTGATACCGGAATTGCCTTCTTCGATCATATGTTGGACCAGATCGCGCGACACGGTCAAATGGACCTGGATTTAAAAGTGGAAGGAGATTTGGAGGTGGACGAGCACCATACCATAGAAGACACAGCATTGGCCTTGGGAACGGCATTCTCGGAATCTTTGGGCAATAAGCTGGGCATTGAACGATACGGCTTTTGCCTGCCGATGGACGACTGCCTTGCGCAGGTTGCTATAGATTTTGGGGGTCGAAATTGGCTGGTTTGGGATGCTACGTTCCAACGTGAAATGATCGGTAAGATGCCAACGGAGATGTTCTTTCATTTTTTTAAAAGTTTTACGGATACCGCCAAGGCCAACCTCAATATCAAGGCAGAAGGAACCAATGAGCATCACAAGATAGAAGCCATTTTTAAAGCGTTCGCCAAAGCCATTCGTGCCGCGGTTCACCGAGATGTCGACAAAATGATCCTTCCATCAACCAAAGGATCTCTGTAAGTAAGAAGCATAACAATGAATAGAAATATGAAGATAGCCATCATCGATTACGGAGCAGGAAACATAAGAAGTGTCCAGTTTGCCCTACAACGACTTGGAAAGGAGGCAATTTTTACAAGAGATGCCGATCAAATACGAGCAGCAGACAAGGTCATATTTCCTGGTGTAGGGGAGGCCAGTAGTGCCATGGGCAAATTGCAGGAGTCTGGACTTGACAAAGTGATCCCAACGCTCACCCAACCGGTTTTAGGCATTTGCCTGGGGATGCAGCTCATGTGTCGATATTCCCAGGAAAATAATACCAACGGTCTGGGTATTTTCGATACCGACGTAATTAGGTTTAAGGTTTCTGAAAAGGTCCCGCAGATCGGTTGGAACAGGATATATGGATTGAGATCTTCTCTTTTTGACGGTATTGGTGAAAAGGAGTTTATGTATTTGGTGCATAGTTACTATGTACCCGCAGGAGAACAATCCATTGCTCTTAGTACCTACGGAATTGAATATGCCACTGCATTGCACAAGGATAATTTCTACGGAGTACAATTTCATCCTGAAAAGAGCAGTAAGGCCGGGAGTCGACTACTTGAGAACTTTTTAACTATTTAATATGAGAATCATACCAGCTATAGATATTATTGACGGGAAGTGCGTACGACTTTCCAAGGGAGAGTACAGTACTAAAAAAGTGTATAATGAACGACCCCTGGAGGTTGCCAAGGCTTTTGAGGCTCATGGCATTACTTACTTGCATCTCGTTGATCTCGACGGAGCTAAGAGTCATGAGATCGTAAATTATAAAATACTGGAAGAGATTGCCTCCAAGACTTCCTTGCAAATTGATTTTGGAGGAGGTTTGAAATCGGACAAAGATGTGGAGATCGCCTTTAACTCCGGAGCTGGGCAAGTTACCGGAGGAAGTATAGCCGTTCGCTCACCAGAGATGTTTAGCCGATGGATCGCCAACTATGGAAGTGAGCGAATCATCCTCGGGGCTGATGCGCGTAATGAAAAGATTGCAGTTGGGGGTTGGTTGGAGGACAGCGATGAGGAGTTGCTGCCATTCATTGATCGATATCGCAATGCCGGAATAGCATACGTGATCTGCACCGATATTGGAAGAGATGGAATGCTGGAGGGTCCCGCCTTCGATCTGTACGAGCGCATCCTAGAGTCCAAAGAAGGTTTTGAAAAACCGCTGAACCTTATTGCTTCAGGCGGGATCTCCGGATTCGATGAATTGCCAAAACTAAGGGCTATAGGCTGTGAGGGAGCCATTATAGGGAAGGCGATCTATGAAAATCGTATTTCACTGAATCAACTGGAAAACTTTATACACCATGCTCACTAAACGAATCATACCCTGTCTGGATATTAAAGACGGCCGAACCGTAAAAGGTGTCAATTTCGTCAACCTCAGGGATGCCGGCGATCCCGTAGAATTGGCGAAGATCTATTCAGAGAATGGCGCCGATGAATTGGTATTTCTGGACATAACCGCCACGGAAGAGCGCAGGCGAACCCTTGCCCAACTCGTTTTAAAGATCGCACAAGCCATCGACATTCCGTTTACGGTAGGTGGGGGCGTTTCCAGTGTCGATGACGCCCAAATATTACTTCAGAATGGCGCAGATAAGGTCGCAATCAATTCGGCTGCCGTTAAAAATCCTCAACTGGTAGAGCAACTGGCTGCAAGATTTGGTTCGCAATGTATAGTGGTGGCCATCGATGCAAAGCAAGTGGACGGCCAATGGAAGGTGCATTTGGTGGGAGGAAAGGTGCCCACTCAACTGGATCTTTTCGATTGGGCCCGGGAGGTAACACGCCGCGGTGCAGGAGAGATCTTATTCACATCCATGAACCACGATGGTACAAAGAATGGGTTTGCCAACAAAGCGCTCGCACGGCTTTCAGAGGAAGTGTCCATACCCATCATTGCCTCGGGAGGTGCGGGAAACATTGGGCATTTTGCAGATAGCTTTCTTCTTGGAAAAGCTGATGCTTCGTTGGCTGCAAGCGTCTTTCATTTTGGAGAGATCGCCATTTCAGAATTAAAAAAACAACTCAGCGAACAGGGCATTCCCGTTCGTATCTAACAATAAAGAATGTATGAAAATTGATTTTGCAAAATTTAGCGATGGTCTGGTTCCGGCGATCATTCAAGATGCCGAAACGGCGGTAGTCCTGATGTTGGGATATATGAATGAGGCAGCGTTTAAACAGACATTGAACACTGAGAGGATCACCTTTTTTAGTCGAAGTAAAGGTCGGTTATGGACCAAAGGAGAAT